>JAYTVL010000061.1:0-31689 GCA_043744075.1 Pirellula sp.
CTCAACTGGATGGCTCACATCCTTTTCCGTCGAAATGATATCACCCACTTCCAAGTCAAAAAGGTCCGCTGATTTGATGGTTGATCGAGCAAGCGTGACAATTACGTCCGCCATGGATCCATCAAGTCTCGAAAGAAGCTTGCCAGTTGTTTCGGAGTTTGCACGAATCGATGCGTAGCCAACCCAGCTGTTACTGGTGAGTTTGCTACCGACGCGTTCAATGGTATTGAACGGGATGCAAAGATTCGCCATTCCGCGGATGGCCCCTAACGATAGTTCGAAACTCACCATGATTACCACTTCGTTGGGCGGCACGATTTGAACGAGCTGTGGGTTGCTTTCGACTCGTTCGACTTCGATTTTCAGTTCGACCACGTTGGCCCAGGCGGTCTCCAATTCCCTCAAAAAAACATTGCTAATCCTAGCCGCCAAGCGCAGCTCAATTTCGGAAAGGGGCCGTTTCAATGACGAATCGGCACCGACGTTTCCGCCAAGCATTCGATCGATGATTGGATAGAGGAGCGAAGGGCTAATATCTAAAACCCAATTGCCCTCAAGCGGCATCGGCTTGAGCAAGTTGAAACAGGTTGGGATATCTAAGCTGTAGACGAACTCGCTGTAAGTTAGCTGGTCGACACTGATTAATCGAACTTCGACGATGCTGCGTAGCACGGCGGAAAGCGACGCTCCGACATTTCGTGAAAAACCGTCATGCAACGACTGCAGTGCTCGCATTTGCTCCTTGCCGACGCGTTCTGGACGTTTGAAATCGTAAGCGAGCACTCGCACTTTACTGGCAGGCTTTTTTGCCTCCGTTTTGGCTGCGGGTGCCTCACCGGCAGCAGGTGGTGCGGCTCCGCCATCTAGAGAACGAAGTAGGCTCTCAACATCGTTTCTACTTAGTACATCGTCTGCCATGCGGAAATCCTTTTCTAATTGCGAACATGTCCGTCTCCGTAGACAACGTATTTGTATGTGGTTAATTCACGCAGCCCGCAAGGGCCACGAGCATGAAGCTTGTCCGTGCTAATGCCTATCTCTGCTCCTAAACCCAATTGACCGCCATCGTTGAAACGTGTTGAAGCGTTCACGATCACCGCCGACGAATCTACAAGCGATATAAAGCGTCTGGCAGCGGCCAAGTCCGATGTCATGATCGCATCGGTATGATGCGATCCGTACTGATTGATGTGCTCAATCGCTTCGTCTAACGATGCAACAATACACACGCTCAGAATTGGGCCAAGGTATTCACGTGACCAATCGTCTCGGCTAGCAGCTTTTGCAGTCGGAATCAGACCTCGAGTCTCCGCATCACCTCGTATCTCGATTTTGTGCATTTCGAGTTTCTTTGCAAGTGCTGGCATGAATTCTTTGGCAACACCTCGATGGACTACCAGTGACTCAAGAGCGTTACAAACCCCCATCCGCTGGCACTTGGCGTTTTCAACAACGCGAACCGACATAGCCAAATCAGCTGCTTTGTCCACGTAGATATGGCAGTTACCATCATAGTGTTTGAGAACGGGCATTTTGGCTTCGGCGACGACTCGTCGAATCAGACTCTCTCCACCCCTTGGAATGACGAGATCTATCCATTGTGATAATTTAAGGAAATGTCCGACCGCTTCACGGTCTATCGTATTGACCAGCTGAACTGCGTCGATCGGGACTCCAAAATCCTTTGCGGCCAATTGCATGATCTCAACGATTGCGCGGGAGCTGTGAATCGCTTCCTTGCCGCCTCGCAGGATAATTGCGTTGCCGCTTTTAACTGCAATTCCGGCCGCATCGGCGGTTACATTTGGGCGAGATTCGTAGATGAAAAAAATGACACCGAGCGGAACTCGAACCTTCGAAAGCTGAAGGCCATTGGGGCGAGTACTCCCCTCAATGATTTCGCCGACCGGGTCGGGCAAAGAGGCAATTTCCCGAAGACCGTTTGCAATTTGGACGATTCGCTCGGGAGTCAATCGAAGCCGATCGATTTCTGAAGCAGTCAATCCATATTCGCCTGCATTTCCAAGATCAACGAGGTTTGCCGCGATGATACTTTGCTGGGAAAGTTCGATCCGATTGGCGGACTCAATTAGCCATCGGTTTTTTTTCTCGCCTGAAAGCCCGGCTAACAATCTCGATGCAGCTTTAGCTTGGCTGGATACACCAGAACAATAGCTGGCCAAGTCGTTACCGGAATTTGAAGACATGTATGCTGAATTAAAAATCGAGTGGAGTAAGGCACTCCGTGCCGTTTATTCTTGCAATTAATGGCACGGAGTGCCGCTGAACACTCGGAGTATCGAAGAATTTGCCATGCAGGTCAATGTTGAAAAGATAGCGAATCAGACGGCGATCATCGAACGGCAATCGTAATTTGTCAGATTCTTCGATTGCTGGTATTATCTAAGCCCGTCGTGTTACCAGTAATTTTTTGCTCGCATACCCGCGAAATTCAATGACCAAGCATATTTTCGTAACTGGCGGTGTCGTTAGCTCCATTGGAAAGGGGCTCACCAGTGCCTCCATTGGTATGCTTTTAGAGGCTCGCGGACTGAGGGTTCGCATGCAAAAACTAGACCCTTATATTAATGTAGATCCAGGTACAATGAGTCCGTACCAACACGGCGAAGTGTACGTGTTGGATGACGGCAGCGAAACGGATTTGGATTTAGGGCACTACGAGCGATTCACTAGCGGCACATTGACTCGCGATTCCAATTACACGACCGGACAAATCTACTTGCGGGTTATTGAAAAGGAACGCCGAGGCCAATTCCTCGGTAAAACCGTTCAGGTCATCCCGCATATTACCAATGAGATCAAGGAATCGATCCTTCGACTGGCGGACAGCAGCACAGATATCGTCATCACCGAAATTGGTGGTACTGTCGGCGACATTGAAAGTTTGCCGTTCCTCGAAGCCATTCGGCAGTTTCCGCAAGATGTCGGTCGAGACAACTGCTTGTTTATTCACCTGACGCTTGTGCCGTACCTTAAGGCTGCTGCAGAAATTAAAACCAAGCCGACGCAACATTCCGTCGGACTATTAAGACAGATCGGGATTCAGCCCGACATGTTGATTTGCAGATGTGAAAAGAGCATCTCGCGTGAAGATCGCGAAAAAATTGCGCTGTTTTGTAACGTCTCGTTGGAAGCCGTCATCGAGGAATTGGACAAGGACTTCTCGATTTACGAAGTCCCGCTCTCGCTGCGAGATCATAAACTCGATGAGTTCGTGATGAAACGATTTCATTTGACAGGCCAGCCGCTACGTCTGGACGCTTGGGATAACATGATGTTTGCCCTTCGCAATCCTAAGCACGAGATCAGCATCGCGGTTGTCGGCAAATATGCTGAACACCGTGACGCCTACAAATCGATTTACGAAGCCCTTGATCACGCAGGTATTCAGCACCGTGCGCAAATTCGAACGGTTCCGATCCAGAGCAGCGAAATCGAAGAGGAAGGGCCTGAACGCTTACTGGCTGGCTACGACGGAATCTTGATCCCGGGTGGATTTGGTGAACGCGGGGTTGAAGGCAAAGTTCAATCCATTCGTTATGCTCGCGAACGGGATATTCCTTTTTTCGGAATTTGCTTGGGGATGCAATGCGCAGCTATGGAGTTCGGTCGCAATGTCTTAGGGCTTGAACGAGCAAACTCGACAGAATTCGACAAAGACACGCCGAACCCTGTGATCTGCTTGCTGGACGAACAACGCAACGTCATCAACATGGGCGGAACCATGCGGTTGGGTTCACAGCCCTGCGTGCTAACCAAAGAATCCGCAGCACATACTGCATATCAGGCGGATCAAGTATCAGAACGGCATCGCCATCGATATGAGTTTAACAATGTCTACCGCAGCCGATTTGAAGCACATGGGATGAGATTCTCAGGCCAAAGCCCAGACGGAAGTTTGGTAGAAATTCTCGAACTGCCATCGCATCCATTCTTTCTCGCTGTTCAATTCCATCCTGAGTTCAAGAGTAAGCCGACCAAAGCACATCCGTTGTTCGCCGCCTTTGTTGGGGCATCGGTGCAACGGCGAATCGGACGCAAGCAACGTGCGGTTGCGGCCAGCTCACCGGAACCCATCGATAGCACGATTGTCTAGGCGTCAATGCATGTCGCAGCTCGATCCGCAAGAACCCGTAAATCCGTATGCTGGCTCTGTAGACGCCAACGCGCCCTATGCTAGAGGACCGTCGAATTCGGCCAATGAAGGTGATGCGACTGGCGGAATTATTCCCTATAAGAACCCGAAAGCGTTGATCGCGTACTATTTGGGGATCTTAAGTGGGTTGCCAATTATTGGGCTGCCAATTGGCATTGCTGCATTTGTCTTAGGCATCATGGGACTGAGGGATCGCAAGCGAAATCCGGCAATCAAAGGAAGTATTCATGCCGGAATCGGCATCGGATGCGGTTTGCTGTTCACGTTGGTTTGGGGTGCCGTAATACTGCTAATACTTTTTGCGATTGTGGTAAGAGCGACGAACGGTAAGTAGCACGACGGGCGCTTGCTTTGGCTTTTTGCTATGCGACTCGCCAGATTCTCCTTTCCGATGATCAATTTCTCGTTTGCAATCGGAGGCAGATCGACTTTGTCGAGCACGACCTTCGCGCGACGACCAGAGTCTGGATGGGAGCGAGAGGGCATTCGGCGGAAACGCAAAATTAAAGTGGATTTTGCATCTGGAACCGATGTTGCTCGAAAATGCGCGGAATGCAAATGGTAATTTGCATAAATTGACTGCGATTCAACCATTTGGTCCAATTGCGATCAAGCATTTAGCATGTATCATGCGAGTTTGCTAACCATACCGCCAACAGGACATGTTTCATGAAGATCGTTCGGATATTTGCTCACCGGGTCGAATTGCCGCTCATAGAGGGCTCATACAAATGGTCTGGCGGCAAGTCCGTTTCTGTATTTGACAGTACGATTGTTGGTGTAGAAACAGACGATGGACTAATAGGTTACGGCGAGGTGTGTCCATTGGGGCCCTTTTATCTACCTGCATACGCCGAGGGAGTGAGGAGCGGGTTACGGGAACTTGGTCCGCATTTGCTTGGAATGGACCCGCGAGAGCTGGGTAAGCTCAATTTGCAAATGGATGCCGCGCTCAAGGGACATCCCTACGTGAAAACAGGCCTTGATATTGCCTGTTGGGATATCCTCGGCAAGGCGACTGGATTACCAGTCTGCGTCTTGATGGGGGGACGCTACGGCGAAAGCGTGCGACTATATCGCGCCATCTCACAGGTCCCCCCCGATGAAATGGCCAGGAACGTCGCCAGTTATCGCGAGCAAGGGTACACTCGTTTTCAACTCAAGGTAGGAGGCGATCCCGATACCGACATCGAACGCATTCGAGCAGCGCGAGCCGTGTTGAAGTCGTCCGATCGCTTGGTGGCTGATGCGAACACAGGTTGGACGCAACACGAAGCGATGCGAGTCGTTCGCGCAGTATGCAATTTAGATATCTACATAGAACAACCCTGCTTGAGCTATGAAGAATGCTTGGCGGTGAGACGCAATACCTCTCTTCCGTTTATACTCGACGAGAACATCGATGGTCTCGATGTCCTCTTGCGTGCGAAAAGCGATCTGGCAATGGACGTCGTGAATTTGAAAATCAGTAAACTAGGCGGGTTGACCAAAGCAAAGCAAGTACGCGATCTGTGTGTATCGATGGGGTTTGCGATGACGCTTGAAGATAGTTGGGGCGGTGACATAACGACTGCAGCGATCGCTCATTTTGCACACAGCACACCCGAAGCGTTCCGTTTCACCAGCACCGACTTTAACAGTTACAATACTGTTAGCAATGCGGATGGCGCTCCTCAGCGCGTACAGGGTTTCATGAAAGCCAGTGAAGCGCCTGGGCTGGGGGTGACGCCAAAAGCCGACGTAATTGGCCCGATTGTATTGGAAGTTAAATGAAATAAAATGAATTGTAGTCGATTCCTGATTACTGACAGTTCCAACTCCTCTCAGAAAGACCTTGACATGAATTCATTCAAAACTCGATTGTCTCAAAGTCGGCGACATTTTTTTCGGGACTTAGGTGCGGCCTCTGCTTTCTTAGCTGTCCCTGGGGCGTTTGCAGACGAGTTAACTCGCACTCCCAAACAAACCGAAGGTCCGTTTTATCCAGACCACCTGCCGTTGGATACAGATAACGACTTGCTCGTGCTCAACAATTCGTTAACACCAGCCGTGGGAGAAGTCACTTGGTTAAGTGGACGCATTTTGGACGCTCGGGGTGAGCCGATGCGCAACACAGTGGTGGAGATCTGGCAGTGCGATAACAATGGAGCTTACCTTCACACCAAGACCGGCAACAAGGAAAAACAGGACGCCAATTTCCAGGGCTTTGGTCGCTTTGTCACCGGCTCAACAGGTGAATATCTGTTCCGCACGATCAAGCCTGTACCTTATCCCGGACGTGCGCCGCACGTGCACTTTAAGATCAAACAGTCCAACAAGGATTTGCTTGTTACGCAGTGCTATATCAAAGGTCATGCCGGTAATGAGAAAGATGGCGTTTGGAAAAATATCAATGACGTTAAGCAACGCGATTCGGTAACCATCGATTTCTCGCCGCTAAAGGGTTCTCGCATCGGAGAACTTGCTGCGAAATTCGACGTCGTTCTCGGTTTCACTCCGGAAAGTTAACGCAACATGAGGGCCGGATGAAGTTTCCGACGTTTTGGATTCGTTTGCAGAACCCGAAGGGTACGGTTACGGCACGCGGTTGGTCGGATGTGAGTCTCGATGAGGCGACTCGCAATGCTCAGAATCGATTGATACGTATCCTGGAATCAACAGTATGTATCAGCGACAAAGTCATATAAAGTATGTAATTATATTGAAACGCTTGGTGACGGGGCAGTCCATCCGAACAATCAAAATTTGATTCAATTGCATGATAAATTGTGCTGTTCAGAACGCGACCTACCACTTGCTTGAAATCTTTCAATGGAATGCTGATTACCCTTAATGGCTGGCCAAGTGGCCAATTGACAAAATAGAATTACCAAGGAAAATAAAAGACTTGTTCTACTTATGCTCGTCTATGTGACCATTTGCTTTTTCACATTCAGTTCGTATGAGGTGCAAAGATGAAACGTGGCGAATCGAAGCTGCGCGGATTTACGTTGGTTGAACTCTTGGTTGTCATAGCCATCATTGGAGTTTTGGTTGGATTGCTATTGCCAGCGGTCCAAGCGGCACGTGAGGCTGCACGCCGAATGCAGTGCAGTAACAATCTGAAACAGATGGCGTTGGCGATGCACAATTACGAAAGCGCCTTAAGAAGGATTCCGCCGTTTGCAGTACAGGATGTTGATAACCGCTGGGCTTGGTCAGCTCTCATTCTTCCCTACATCGAGCAGACGGCGCTTTACGAACAACTCGGTGTTTCTCGCACATCAACGATGCTTACCTTGACAACTCCCGGATTGACTACACAACTTCGGGATCTCCTTCAATCCACTATCCCAGCCTACAAGTGTCCGACCGATGCAGGTGGAAAAACGAACGTTAATTTCCTAAACGTGGCAAATCCCTATGGAGCTTCTAGTTACGGCATGAGCCTTGGAGTGGGACGAGATCGCGTCGAGGAGCTGCCAACAGGTAAATTTAGTGCGATCACGGATGGGTTAAGCAACACATTTATGTTCGGCGAAAAGGTCTTGGCTGAAACCCCCACTAAATTGCGATCCGTGGGCGCTATATGGGTGGGTCGAATCAATTCTTCGGCAGCCAATGGAGTCACTGGTCGTTTTTCACCGAATGTTCCATATGTGGGATCATGGCCCTGCTGCAACAATGATCCTGATGCGACACGTGGTAACGCGATTGGCTTACACTCAGGCGGCGTCCAATTTGCATTCTGCGATGGCTCGGTTTCTTTTATTTCCAATGGAATCGAAAACAGTCCGGTCACAGGAAACAATTGGAACACGATGACCGCTGTGATCAATGACTTCGTCTTCCGAAAGATGTATTTTCCTGCCGATGGGTTTGCATTGGGTGGTGATCGATAAACCATTTTGATTTTTTAGAACGCGAGAGTTTGTCGTGACAACACGAATAGGAAGAATTTGCACTGGCTTTTTATTGGGGTGCATGCTCATGTTTTGCGCCTCGTGCTCAAAGAATGACGGACGCCAAAGTGCCTCGGGTCAAGTGACCATCGACGGACAGCCGATCGAAAAGGGCTCAATCATGTTCTTGCCTCTCGACAGCGAATCGATCAAGACGGGTGGGCCAATCGTGAATGGGAAGTATGACATTCCCGCAGAAAAGGGTCCTGTCTCAGGCAAACATCGAGTTCTCTGTTTTTGGGAAAAAGACACTGGGAAAACCTACGTCGATCGCGATTCCGGTGACGTCTACCCGGTGCGAAAGGAAGGGCTGCCAAAAATCTATCAGTCCGAAAAATCACCGTTAGAAGTCGAGTTTTCTCTTAAAGTGAAAACGTACGATTTTCAGCTCAAGTCGGATGCAGCCACCTCTCAGGCCCCTTGAGAGCCTTTGAGAGGGCGTGCCACCCAATTTACATTCACCAAAACCAGGGAAAAAGTGCGCCTATCGAAAAGACGATCAAAAGCACTAACGCTACGTACCAATATAACCCCTTCTTTTTTGCTAGAGACTCACCTACCCCGCTCGCTTCGTCCAAATCATCTTTCCCGTAACCCCCAACCCCGAGTGCCCCATGCGAATAAGCGTCGTCAAGATCGTCTTCGTCTTTTAAGGAATCGCGAGTTGTGATTGAGGTTCGCACGGTTTTCGCAGGCGTTTGTTTGGTGTTGCAATGTCGGCAAATAGGCGCCGTGGTAGCGACTCGCTTGCCGCATCCAAGGCAATCTGTGAATTCGAGTCTTCCAGGTGGTTGGTTGGTCATCGGTCTATTTTTCCGTATGGACTTTGTATTCGGTACCCTACTAGCGCGGATTAGTCACAACCCGACGATTAAGCGCAATACCGTTCATCTATTTGTTTAACAGTCAGCCGAAGGCGTACTCGATACCATTGACGTGCGCCTACGGCTAACGGCTAAACGAAATTTTTGCGAAATTGGGCTTCGTTGAACGGTATTGCGATTATGCAAGGGTACGCGATTGGCGACAGGCTGCGAGAGGCTATTGAAAAAGTTAAAATGAGAATTTGAAAATGCAAAATGTAAGGGATGGATGTGCGACCAATCCCTCGCTTACGCGGCGGGTTATGAAAAACAGTCTACGTACTCATCACGCTCCGCGTGATGGTGCCGAGCATCGCAACCCGAAAACTAGAGATTGACGCACCACCAGTACTATTCTCGATTCATGTTGCGCTGAGTCTGTATAATAGCGTTTTCATTTCAAAACAACTATCGGGATTATCTCATGTTCGATCGCCGCAATTTCCTATTTTCCATGCCGGTCCTTTCCGCCGCCGTTGCTTCAAGCAATGGCAATTGGCTGGCGATGGCAGTCGACGCAGAGCAACGTCCAATCGAAGTTTTTGATCTAAAAGTGATCAGTTGGAAGCCACCTTTGTATCACGGTTGGCCAACTCTGGCTCAACGGAAAAATGGTGAATTGGTGTTGGCATTTTCGGGGGGCCGTGAAAGCCACGTATGCCCATTTGGTCGATTGGAATGGATGCGATCGAAAGACAACGGCGTTCATTGGAGTTGGCCACAAGTGCTTTACGACGGCCCGATTGATGACCGAGACGCCGGAATTGTCGAAACGGCAAAAGGTAGTATCCTTGTAACAACGTTCACTTCACTCGCCTACGAACCCCGACTTGCTCGTGCCGAAAAGGCTCAGCAGGGTGAGCCAGGGGTGTTTTCCGATCCCAAGCTATTATTGGAATGGCAAGCCGTCCATCACCGCCTCACAGCAGAACAACGCAAAACTGAACTTGGGAACTACATGCTCCGTTCGACCGATGGCGGAGTTACTTGGTCAAATCGATATCGCGTTCCTTTAAACAGTCCTCACGGGCCTGTTGTTACAGTCGATGGAAGGTTGCTTTACGCTGGCAAAGCAATCTATGACGATGAGAGGATAGGTGTTTGCGAATCGCTGGACGATGGATTGTCATGGGAGTGGATTGCAACGATTCCGACACGGTCTGGCGACGACCCAACTCGTTACCACGAGCTGCATTTGGTCGACGCTGCGGACGGATCGCTCGTCTGCCATATTCGAAATGAAAACAAGCAAGACGCTGGACATACTCTTCAATGCGAATCGAAGGACGGCGGTCGCACATGGACGATGCCACATACCATCGGTGTTTGGGGGCTTCCCTCACATTTGATGAGGATGCGCAACGGTGGCCTCTTGATGTCGTACGGTCACCGACGAATCCCGCTTGGAATTCAAGCTCGAGTCAGTCAAGACTCAGGCAAATTCTGGAGCGACGTCATCTCTATTACGGCGGATTCAAAGTCGGGAGACCTTGGATACCCCTCCACCGTGGAATGCTCCGATGGAACGATGGTCACGGTTTGGTACGAAGTTATGGACGGTTCTCCGCTTGCGCAACTGCGGCAGGCACGTTGGAAGTGGTTATAGTGTGCATTTAATCTTTTTACGCCAGCTTTTCTGAAGAGTCGTGCAGTTTAAAGCGATGAAAGCTATAATGGGAAAAGGCAGGGTTTCGCAGCAAATTTCCTTGCCTTTTTGAATACCATCTTGTCGGAGTACCTACCAATGTTCAATATCCTGCTGGTTGATGACTCGACCACTGACCTTCGACTGATCGCCGGGATTTTGAAAAAAAGTCAGAAATTTAATGTGGAAACAGCGGAAGATGGCTTAGCCGCGCTAGAAAAAATCAAGGTGGCAGCACCTGACTTAGTAGTCACAGATATGCAGATGCCCAACATGGATGGTATGCAGCTGGTCGAGAGGATCCGTAGACTCTACCCTTTCATTCCGGTCATCCTGATCACTGCGTCGGGAAGCGAGGAACTTGCTTCCCGAGCCTTAAAACGAGGCGCTGCCGGCTATGTTCCAAAGTCACGTTGTGAAGACCTCCTACCAGTGACGATAGATCATGTCCTTGATATCGCTAGGGCTGAATCAAGTTTCGGGCGAATTATCGAATGCGCAACTCTGAGCCAATTTGAGTTCGTACTTGAAAACGACTTTGCTCTAATCCCTCCACTTGTTGAGCTGACGCAACGCATGACGATTGGTCTTGGAATATGCGATGAACCTGGCGCAGTCCAATTGGGTGTTGCGCTGGAGCACGCGATTGTGAATGCTATCCTCCGCGGGAATTTGGAAATCGCAGGTCAGTTCAGTGGCGATGGGACCTTGATGGACAGCCGACTAACACAGTCCCCTTACAAGGACCGACGTGTTTATGTTGAGATCCGTGTCACGTGCGACGAAGCCCAGTTTAAAGTACGAGACGAAGGACCTGGGTTCAAATATCAAGAACCAACTGCCGTTGGACGAAAAACAGCTTTGTTAGGCGAGGGTGGACGCGGGCTATTTCTGATGTGGGCGTTCATGGATAGTGTCTCCTTCAATCCGATTGGGAACACTATCACCATGGTTAAACGCAGAGTTTTGTCAGAGATGGAAATGGAAACGGACTTTGAGTTATCCGAAGTGGGCGAAGAACAGCCTACATTGCCCGCAGTACTTGGAACTCTGGTTCCATGCGATGGCAGCCCATTGATTGAACTGAAAAAGACCAAGATGATGGCCGGGAGCGATCCAAGTTGTGACATCGTTATCCAATCGCCGTCTATATCATTGCATCATTGCTTGCTATATATTTTCGAAGGGTGGTGGTATGTACAAGACTTAAAGAGTGTCGATGGCATCCAAGTCGATCACGTTTCGGTACGCGAACACTTGCTCCGCCCAGGAGCTAATCTTTCCATTGGCAAACTCGAATACACAATTGATTACGAAACGATGGCTCTAATGGCAAACGATATCGACCCACCCGCCGATCCCTTTTAGGGCGTCGATCACAACATGGGCGGCAAACCGTGGGCTAGCGCCCTTCGGCTAATCAGCCGCAACGCGCTAGCGTCCGGTTCTGCCCGACTTATGATCGACGCCCTTTTAGCATGATTCACAGGCTGCACTGCTAGCCAGCCGGATTCAAACCGAGATTCTTCATTGCGTCCAACAATTGGTGTCGTAGTGTAGCCAATGACATCTTAAGCGATTCGAAGGATTCGGATGCGTTTTCTAGCGAACCGGAAGCTCCCATTTGTTCGAGAGTTTCAGCGATCGCTTGGGAAGGAACATTACCAAAGAGCCTAAGTGTTCCTTTGATGGTGTGACTCGCCCGCTGCACCACTACGTTGTTGCCCGCCCGTAGGGCTGCTTCCAATTGCGCTAGTAGAGTCGGGTACTCCTCAAGGAATGCCTCAAGGACCTCTTGCAGTAATTGGAGGTCGCCATCGGTCGCTTTCAAAGCGTTAGAAAGATCAATTGGATGCATACTTACTGACTTTCCTCTATTCTGTGGACCAACGGACGGATCGCTTCGTACAGGGCTTGTTTTTTGAAAGGTTTTGTAACGTAACCATCCATCCCGGCCGTCAAGCACTTCTCGCGGTCACCCGTCATCGCGTGGGCTGTGACTGCGATAATCGGAACATGACGATTGGAACCAGATTCTCTAGAACGAATGTTTTTTGTCGCTTCCAAACCGTCCATCATGGGCATTTGCACGTCCATCAAGATGACGTCGAAATCACCATTCGCCCAGGTATTGACTGCATCTATTCCATTCTCCACCACGGTAACGGAATGCCCCCAGCGTTTTAGCAATCCGATCGCTAACTTCTGGTTTGCTAGACCATCTTCTGCCAACAAGACATTGAGTGGTAGCATGCTGTCCGCTTCTGCTAGCAGCGGCAGGGGCACCGGCGACAACGGATACCGTGCACCGACAGTACTTACGAGAGCATTAAAGAGCTCAGATTGCTTAATCGGTTTGTAAAGAAATGCTGAAATGTCAAGGCTCCCAAATTCGCTTTGCGCAACTCCAACACTGGAACTAAGCACAATGATCTTCGTTTCCTTCAGTTTTGAATTACGCCGGATTTCTGTGCATAGCATGCACCCATCCATTTCTGGCATGTTGTAGTCTGTGACTAATACTGGCAGGGCAGGCGGATTGGCGGTTTGCATCAACGACCGCAGGTAGTCAATTGCCGCTTGGCCCGATTCGACTGCATGAACTGCAAGCCCCCAAGCGCTGAGTACCTCGACAAGAATTCTTCGATTCGTTGAATTGTCATCGACGACAAGTACCGAAGTGTCCTGAAACTGAACCGTATCTAAGACAGCACCAACCGTGTGATTGGCGTCTTGACCAAATTTGGCAATGAATCGGAATGTACTCCCCTTTCCGAGTTCACTCTCAACGTTGATGTCTCCTCCCATCAATTGAACCAGTCTTTGTGAGATCGCTAATCCCAAGCCAGTGCCACCGTATCTTCGGGTAGTAGACGAGTCTGCCTGCTGAAACGCATCAAAAATCTTGTCGTAATTCTCCGCTGCGATCCCAATCCCACTATCCTTAACCGAGAATTCGAGTTCTACAGAGTGTTCGTCAGACGATAATCTACGCACGTTCAGCAAAACCTCACCTTCATTTGTGAATTTTATCGCATTGCCGACAAGATTAAAAAGTATCTGCCTGAGCCTAGTGGCATCGCCGACAATCCAATCAGGTATGTCTTCTTGACATTGCCAAGCCAGTTCGATCCTTTTTTGGTAAGCTCGAGTGCCAAGCGATTTCAACGCGGTTCCCAACATCTCTCGCAGCTCAAAAGGGTCGAGCTCCAATTGCAGCCGGCCAGCTTCGATTTTCGAAAAATCCAAAATTTCATTGATGATTGTCAACAGCGACTCGCCTGCGTCCATCACATTTACAAGATACTCTCGCTGGTCCTGGGAAAGAGGTGTTTCCAGTACCAATTCGGTCATGCCAATAATGGCGTTCATGGGTGTACGGATTTCGTGACTCATATTTGCTAAGAACTCGCTTTTAGCCCGGTTTGCATGTTCGGCAGAAATCTTCGCTTCATGCAACGCGATCTCCGCGATCTTGCGGTCTGTGACATCCCAGAAGATCGCTTGAATTCCCATCACTGAGCCCAGTGAGTCGACAACCTGCGTCTTCAAGACCTCAAAGTAGTGATGGCCGTTGCTATCGACATTTTCCTCCACGTCCTCAAAAAGCTCTCCCGTCTCAGCAACACGAATATCGTCGCGGCGATATTTTTCTGCCAGATCCTTCTGATAATGATCGAAGTCTGTTGTACCTCGAATCTGGTCAAGCGACCTCCCTAGCAGCCTGCAAAAGGCCTGATTGGCAAACGTGAATCGTCCTGACAGATCTTTTCGCATCAGGTATACCGGCAGGTTCTCCACCAGCGAAAGATAAAGTAGCTGAGAACTCTCTTGAGCTTGTTCGGCGGCGATTTGCTCGGAGATGTCCATGATCGATCCAGCCATCCGGGTAGCCTTTCCGGCATCGTCCCAGAGCGCCTGACCGCGGGCAAGAAACCATCGATAGTCTCCCTGCTTGCAACGCAATCGATACCGGTGACTAAATGGCCGTTTGCTATTGAGATGGGCATCTACTGCTGCCATGGTAGCGGCGAGGTCATCAGGATGGAGTCGCGTTTGCCAGGCATCAAACGTGTTTTCCATTTCACTATCTGAGTAGCCCAGCAGCTCTTTGAATCGAGGAGCATAATAGACTGAACCTGTACGGACATCCCAGTCCCACAGTCCATTTGAGGATCCCGCCATCGCCAATGCAAATCGTTCTTCACTCGTACGAAGCGCATCTTCTGCAATAATCAGTCTTGAAACGTCAAGTGAAGTTGCTCGAGGGCGGTGGAGAAGGACATGAATTAAAGTGAAAACGACCGCCGTAATAAAGGCCATAACGACCATTCCGGTCGCCGCTGGCACGAAAAAAGAAAAGTCTACTCCACTAAAAATAATTGGCATTGCTTTTTCCGGGACTTAGTCCAAAACAAGCTATTGATACTCTTCCGTTTGCACAATTATGCGTGCGGCAGCCGGAAAACTACCAACACGACGCGCAAGCTAGTGGTTGCCATCAATGAACCGTTAGCTTGCGAGTCGCGCCAGCCGGTAACATTCACCAAGCATCGCGCGTTACAAAGTATTCTACTCCAAATGAGCCCCGAGCTTCGTTTCGAATTCTGCTAGAATCAGAAAACTTGACCGCACACCCTGCGGAATGCCTCGTCTTTATCCACAACCTGACCGAGAGTTAAAAACACATGAGCGATTCCAATCCATTTGCGCCCCCTCAGACTGCATCGCTGCAATTCGACGCCTCAGGACCGCGTCAAGTCTCCTTGGCTCCGATCGAATTATACAAACGATCGTATGCTTTGATGGGTGAGCAATACTGGCTATTCGTCGGAATTACCCTTGTCGGGGTTTTTTTAGGATCGCTTGTGCCATTTGGGATATTGTTGGGACCCATGATGGTTGGTATCTATTTGTGCTTCGCCGATCGAGAACAGGGCAAGCAAGTGGAGTTTGGAACCCTATTTAAGGGTTTCGATCATTTCGCAAACGCCCTAATTGCCGTATTGATCATGGTGGGTATCTCGGTGCTTGTAATGATTCCGCTATTTATCGTGATGGTGGTCGTGATGATAAGCGTTTTGCCAAGCAATGGCGGTAACCAAGTTTCACCTCTTGCTATTCCGATCTTTCTAATCAGTTACATGGTAATACTCTTGGCCATCTTCTTAGTACAACTTCCGTTTCTTTTCACGTTCCAATTGATTGCAGACCGAGGTTTGACGGGGCCGCAGGCCGTTGGTTTGAGTTTCAAAGGACTGCAAAAGAACATTGGAGGATGCGTCTTCTTTGCGATAGTAACTGGATTGTTGTCCATGTTCGCAATGCTCGCGTGTTATCTTCCGGTGTTCTTGTTGATGCCAATCACAATTGGCGCCCTTTTCCTGGCCTACCGAGATGTTTTTGGCCCCAGTCCTCTGTAGGAATGCTCAGGCACGGCTGATTTCATATCCCTTACGTTTTTCTCTTGCAAAGAATTTAGCTGCTTCCTCGTCGCCAACAATCTTTTCGGCCTTCGGATCCCACTTGATCACTCGCTTGAGTCTTGCTGCGATCGCCGAAAGGTGGCAAGTGTTCATTGTTTGAACGTGTGTGAAGACATCGCTGACCGGTAGACCTCCCTCCCTAAGGCAACGAAAGAAGTTGTTCTTGTGCCCTTCGTGCGGCTTGCCCTTGTATAACCGCACAACATCTTCGTCGGTGTATGCGTCTTTGTCCCATTCCTCTTCGATCGGCTTGCCAGTGATTTTTCCGCGGCTTACGAAAATCCGTCCCTTTTCACCTTCAAATAGGATGCCATTGTCTACGTTCCGTGGTGTATCCGAATCAACTTCTTTTTTTCCACCACTCGTGACGTTTATTGTGACACCACTCGTGTACTTGCATTATGCGAATCGCATGGTAACTTCTCCGAAAAGAAAGGGAACTTAATAGGTTTCGAAAACCCCTAACGTTTTGATTGTGGTCAATTCCCAGCAGATGCAACACAGTAGCGTGAAGATCGTGAGTGCCAAGCTTGCCCTGAACTGAGGTTCCTCCTAGTTCGTCAGTGGCACCGTACCGAATTCCACCCTTGACTCCGCCGCCAGCTATCCACATGGAGTAGCCTTGGTTGTTGTGACGACGACCATCACCGCTGTTTGCTTGGTCCTGTGGGCTGCGACCGAATTCCCCTCCCCAGAGCACCAGCGTGTCCTTGAGCATGTCGCGGTCTTTTAGGTCCTGCAATAAGGCCGCGATCGGGCGATCGATTTCACTGCAGTTTTTCGTCAAAGCGGACTTCAGATCTTTGTGCTGGTCCCAGCCTCCTTTACTGACCTGGATGAAACGAACGCCCGTCTCGGCAAGTCGCCTAGCCATGAGACACTGCGTACCAAATTCTCTTGTGGCATCCGCATTGATTCCATAGTGATCAAGAGTACTAGCTTTCTCTGCCGTTAAGTTGAGAACGGACGGAACCGAGGTCTGCATACGGTAAGCTAACTTAAACGACTGTATTACGCCGTCGAGTTCGAGATGCCCTGGGTTTTTGACCGCCATATCGTGATTCATTTCCTGTATCAGGTCAATCTGTGAGCGCTGTTGTCCGTGACTGAGATGGCGGTTTCGAATATCCATAATACCACCTGCTTCCAGGTCGACTCGGGTGCCTTGAAATGATGCAGGCAGGAAAGACGAACCATAGTTTTGCGCCCCACCAGCACCGACGGGATTGATCGTGACGAATCCCGGGAGATTTTCATTTTCAGATCCAAGTCCGTAGGTAACCCACGAACCCATCGAAGGTCTCACGAAATTAACACTGCCTGTGTGTAGCGCGATCGTGGCCTGTGGGTGAGCAGCGTTCGAGGTATGCATTCCATTGAGCAGGCATAGATCGTCGGCGTGGCGGCTTAGTTCGGGGAACAGTTCACTGATAGGCAACCCACTTTGGCCCTGCGGCGAGAATTTGAACTGAGGCGCAAGAAGCACGCCTCCTTTACTCTTGTCATTGTCCACGCCACTCACAATTTTGCCGTGGTTCTTTTTGGAGTTCAGGTTTCCAGCCAAAAGTATCGAGATGGCTCGGACCGCCCTGCATGAACAAGAAGATGACACGTTTAGCCGTACCAGGAAAATGCGATGGCTTCGGAGCGAGCGGTGACGTACAGCTCAGTGTTTTCGTGCTCGCGAAAATACCAGCCATCGCGTAGTAATCGGTCTGGGCGATCGGATCGAATTTATGATCGTGACAACGCGCACACCCAAGAGTGAGGCCCATTGTGGATCGACCGATTGTGTCCAGTTGATCATCGATACGGTCAAGTTGAAATTGCTCTCGATCTCGCTCGTTTAGATCCATCGATCCTAGGGCGAGAAAACCCGTCGCGACAAGCTTTGCTTCGCGCTCCTTGGAATTCTGCGCAACCATCAAATCGCCTGCAACCTGTTCGGCAAGAAACTCATAATAAGGCTTATCTGAATTAAAGGCATCGATCACGTAGTTTCGATAACGCCATGCATAGGGAAACGGAATATTCCTAGTCTTCCCTACCGAGTCCGCGTAACGAGCTACATCCAGCCAGTGCCTTCCCCAACGCTCACCAAAGGCATTCGATTGCAACAATCGATCGACCACCTTAGCGAGCGCTTCGTCGTCCGAGGCCGGATCTCGTACAAAGGCCCCGACTTGATCCACCGAAGGAGGAAGACCCGTCAGATCCAACGACACCCGACGAATCAGGGCAAAACGATCGGCATCGGGAGCAGGCTTTAGGTTAGCGGTCTCAATCTTTGCGAGGATGAAACGGTCCAAATCATCACGTGCCCAGCTCATATCTTTGACCATCGGGGCGATCGATTTTGTCACCGGTTGGAAAGACCAGTGATTTCGTCCCTTTTCCCAATCAATCGCCGAAGCTCTTACTACCTTGGTATCTGTCCGAGGATCTGGTGCGCCCATCTCGACCCAGTCCGCTAGAATCGAAATCTCGACTTCGCTAAGCTGATACTTGGGTGGCATCTGCAGATCGCATCTGCAGATCTTTGTTACCCCAAAGTGGAAGGAATTGTCCCCAATTCCTTTATTGGCTGCTCTGACTCAGGAATTGAGGACAATTCCCGCCACGATATTAACGCACGCTCGGAGCCCAAAACGAAAAAAGGCTCGGGTGAAAACCCGAGCCTTACACGACTTAGTAAGTATGCCGATGTGAGCCAAAATTACTCGCGGGGACGAATCGCACCTGTCAAACCGCTGTAATCCACTCGATCATCGTTGTGCCATAGAGGTTGCCCGAGCTCAACTCGTTTTCGCAATACTTCGATCTTCTCTTGCGAGCCAGCCGGTGCATCCGTTGGTAGAAATTTCATGTCCACAACTGGATCGAAATCCTCGTCGTGCCCATACTTCAAAATCGCTTCAAAAACGTTCTTACAAAGATTGCTCATAAACTCAAGGCCCTCCAAATTGTGTATTGATTACGCAAGTGACGCCAAAACACCTGCCAAATTCAATCGGGGAATAACAAATCTGCTTCTAGAACATTCCAGGTGCCGTTGCTATCTCTAACCGCATTATGCGAACGATCCACCTGCAAAAATTCTCTCAAATTCCCATTGACGGAGTGATTATTGGCAATCCGCTACTAAAGTCAAGAAAATTCACCAAATATTTATGCTCCTACCCCTTGTGGGAAGTCGCAATAGTCGCAAGACAGAAAGAGTTCTCGATATAGGGATACGAACCAGTTTGAAGCACGCCCAGACATATCGACGCAATCGGTATCTTCTTAATTTTGGTCCACATCGCCTTAATGTGTTTGCAATGCGCATACAGCCACCGCAATTCGGATAAACTATTCTTGCGCAGCCCCCAAACGAGGGTTACACGATTCAATTGCTAGCACCCCTCAACCAGTTTGTCTTCCTCGTTTCGATACCGAATCCATCATGGCAAACATCTCGAAATATTTTTTTATGACTACCCAAAATAATCAAACAAAGCATGCACTATTCATCCTTGCAATGAGCTGCATTCCGACGTCCACAGTTTTGGCTCAAGAAAAACCTGCGGTGCTATCGGATACCGCATCTATCGAAACCTCTGTCGCAGTCGTAACGCCAGCAGGGCTCAGAATTGAATTGAGCGGGCTGCGACCACAAGTACTGGCTCTTTCTCCCGACGGTAAAACGCTTATCACATCCGGTAAGACCAACAAGCTTATCGTTATCAATCCAGGTACAAACGAAGTGTCGCAGACTGTGGAGTTCCCCTCTAAGGAACAAATCTCGGAACCCGATATCGCTTCCCCGAATATTCTAAAGCCGGATACCACCGCATTGGTTAGCTACACTGGCCTCGTTTACACCAATGACGGCAAGCGAGTATTCATGAGCAATGTCGGTGGTTCCATTAAAGTCTTTTCGGTGGATACGGACGGCAAACACACACCTTCGCATACCATCCCGCTTCCAGACGCGAAAGCACCTCGTCGAGCCCAAGAGATTCCAAGCGGTCTCGCAATCGACGAAACTCTCGGCAAGCTCTACGTGTGCGGTAACCTTTCCAACTCGTTGATCGAAATCAACTTGACCGACGGGAAAGTGGTACGGACGTTTCCAGTTGGTGTCGCACCCTACGATGTTGTTGTCCACCTAAACAAAGCCTACGTGAGCAATTGGGGCGGTCGCATTCCCGGACCAGGGGATTTGACTGGTCCAGCAGGCCGAGGAACAACGGTCCGAGTCGACCCCGTTCGACACATTGCAAACGAAGGTACGGTTTCAGTTGTCGATCTAAAGACCGGTGCAGTCGAAACAACTTTTGTTGGACTGAGTCCGAGCGACTTGGCCTTATCCCCTGATGGAAAATACGTCGTCTGCGCGAACAGCAATAGCGACACACTTTCCATTCTGTCTACAGATACCGGTAAAGTTGTCGAAACCGTCTGGGTTAATGCAAAACAATCAGATCTATATGGAGCTGCTCCAAACGCACTCGCTTTCAATTCCGTGGGAGACACGCTTTTCGTCGCTAACGGTTCCCAAAACGCAATCGCTGTGATGTCGTTCGACCCAGCGGACAAAGGAGATACACAACTTAAAGGACTAATTCCGGTTGGTTGGTACCCTGGAGCCATTGTTTACGATCCGGTTAGAGAGCAAATCGGCGTTGCCAATCTTAAAGGAATTCCAAACATGCCTTCAAAAAAGGAAAACAGCACTGGGTATAATTCGCATCAACACAACGGTTCGATTAGTATCGTCCCTATTCCAAATGCAGAACAACTGGCAGTTTTATCCGAACAAGTTTCCAAAAACAACCGCCGCAACGCAATACGCGAGGCCGCATTGCCGCCTCGTGCGAATCAGCCGGCACGACCAATCCCACAACGAATTGGCGAACCAAGCGTTATCGAACATGTCGTCTACGTTATCAAGGAGAATCGCACCTACGATCAAGTGTTCGGTGACATAGAACGTGGCAACGGCGATAAGGGACTTTGTATTTTTGGACGTGAAATAACGCCCAACCAACATCGACTGGCGGAGCAATTTGTCCTCCTTGATAACACGTACTGCTGCGGTATCTTGAGCGCCGACGGTCATCAATGGAGCACTACGGCCCTTTCTACTGCCTACCTCGAAAAAAGCTTTGCGGGTTTTCCACGCAGCTACCCTGACGGCATGGGTGAGGACGAAGCGGACGCATTGGCTTACTCGCCTGCTGGTTTTATCTGGGACAACGCCGTGCTTCATCGCAAGTCCATTCGAAACTACGGCGAATTCATGATGCCCAAAGTACGATTTCGTGACGCAACTAAGAAAGGAACACCAGACTACATGTCTTGTTTTCGAACGTGGAAAGGGAGCGATGAGGTGGTCTTCACGAGCGAGCCAGCTATCGAGAGCATTCGAGCTTACTCGCCAAGCAACTATGTCGGTTGGGGCATGCAAGTCCCTGATCAAGTGCGAGCGGACTTCATTTTGAAAGAACTTGCTGAATTCGAACAAAAGGGCAACTTTCCAAATCTAACACTCATCTGCCTACCTAATGATCACACGAGCGGCACCTCTGCCAGATTTCCAACGCCTGCATCGAGCATGGCGGACAACGATCTCGCGTTTGCCCGAATAGTAGAGGGATTAAGCCATTCCAAGTTCTGGCCCAAAATGGCGATTTTTGGTATCGAGGACGATCCGCAAAACGGCTGGGATCATGTCAGCGGGTACCGTACGACTGCGTACTGCGTCAGTCCCTACGCAAAGCGTGAACAGACGGTTAGTACTCGGTACAACACGACCAGTATTCTGCGAACCATCGAGCAGATCTTGGGTTTGCCGCCCATGAATCAATTCGATGCCGGAGCAACCCCCATGTTCGACTGTTTCCAGGATGTTCCAAATCTCACTCCATACGCCTCTGTCCCGAGCAACATCCCTCTCGACCAGCTGAATTCCCCCCCCACGGCAATCTTAGACCCTGTTCGACGCAAGTTCGCTGAGAAATCAGCTCTGATCAATTTCGCAGAAGTCGACAAAGCACCCGAGGACTTGCTAAATCGAGTTCTATGGAATGCCATGCGTGGCAATCAGCCGTACCCTGAATGGGCGATTACTGCCGCCGGCGATGTCGATGATGACGACTTGAAGGAGATTGGCGAGAAATAGGATGGCAGTAACAAGCAATTGGGGTGTTCCTGAACTCGATACACCGACCTCCGTCATCCGCATTTCTCCCGATATCAATGTTCCCATCACACAGCGTGTCAAACGCATTATTGACACGCCTGCCTTTCGTCGATTGTCGCGAATCAGTCAGCTCGGAATGGTGGCGTTTGTCTATCCGGGTGCCACACATACACGAATGGAACACTCGCTGGGCGTTTATCGAAACGCGATCGAGTTTTTGCAGCGTCTATCGGGCGCTGATGCCCTTGGCAATGTCCTAAGTGAACGCGACGTAAAGTTATTCCTCACGTCGGCCTTGCTCCATGATATTGGGCACTGGCCGTTTTGCCACCTTATCGAAGACATGCGTCTGACTGGAATCCCCCGGCATGAATCTCTCGCGCGTCGGTTGATCACGCAAGGTGAAATCGCGACGGTCCTGGAACAGGAATGGCAGTTGGCCCCCCAGGATGTTGCAAACATGATTGCGCCATTTTCAGATGACGAGAACGTTTCGAGCCCTGATGCGAATTCATCTTTCGCATTGATGCAGACGATGCTAAGCGGCCCAATTGATATCGATAAACTAGATTATCTTGAACGCGATTCGTTGCATGCGGGTGTTCCCTATGGCCGCAATTTCGATCGCAATCGGTTGGTTAGTTCCTTGTGCATTGACATAACACGGAATCGATTGGCGATCACGGACAAGGGCCGAACTGCCGCCGAAATGATGGTCTTTGCGCGATACGTCATGTTTAGCGAAGTTTATTGGCACCACGCCGTTCGCAGCGCAACTGCAATGCTTCAACGAGCGGTTTATGAACTCCGTAGCCAAACAGTTCTCACTCAATCATGGATCGACATGAACGAGTCGCAGATGATTGACTCGCTTTGTTTGGCAGCAAAGGGAAAAACATGGACACCTTGTATTGATGGCTTGTTTGGCCAGAAGCGTCAACTTTATAAGCGCGTGGCTCAGTTCGACTTCCTCAATCATCCTGAGCAGCACAGTGCACTTGCCAGAAAGCCCTATACGGAGATTGTCGAATTGTGTTCAAAGCTCGCTGAGAATATAGAGAGCATGACAGACAAATCAGTTAGCCCGCACGACATCCTCATCGACGCGCCTCCAATGAAACTAGAAGTGCAATTTCAACTTGACGTTCGACAACGCGATGGGAGCTACCGAACGCTAGGTGAATTGTCTCCCGTGGTGCATGCGCTCGCAACCAAGCAGTTTGACGACATTGTTAAACGAGTGCGCATCTTTGTTCGCCCCGATTTGCGAGAACAAGTTGCCTCAATCGACTTCGCGTCACTGGTCTTGCATTAAAATGCCAAGAACTTGACTTCTCGTCGCAAAACAGAGTTGAAAAAGCGATTCGTAAAAGAGTTTTGTGGTCAAGTTTCAGCGGCTTCTGCCGTGCTTCATTCGCTTCTTAACAAATTTTGGCAATAACTAAATCGCATCGCCCGATAAACGAAACCATGAGCTCAAGGGCACCACTGGCCATGTGCCTCATCTTTTTCAGAATGCTTAGCAAATCAGTGGACCGGGAGCTTGCTAGTCATGGTTCCACCCCTCACCCCCCTCTCCCCGAAAAAACGGGGAGAGGGGGAGAAAAACGCTCCGATACGCTTGGGGGTGCGGTGGCGTTCGCCGAGAAGTGTCCTAATTATGCTCATCCAAAAAACGCGCCAACAGTGCGTAAAAATGCCGAGCAGTATTGGTACCTTCCGAAATCGAATGCGAACGGCCTGGATAGGGCATCACACTAAACTGCTTGTTTTGCGCGATCAATTCATTGATCAACAACTCTACTCCCTGATAATGACAGTTGTCGTCTCCAGTACCGTGAACTAATAGTAAATTCCCCTTTAACTGTTTGGCAAACGTGAGGGGTGAACCATTGAGATAGCCAGATGCATTGTCATCAGGCAAGCCCATGTAACGCTCCTGATAGATCGTGTCGTAAAGCAACTGGTTTGGCACTGGAGCTACCGCAATGGCTGTCGTGTAAAGATCCGGATGTCGGAAGATCGCATTGAGGCTCATACTGCCACCGCCGCTCCATCCCCAAATGTTGACTCGACTGCGATCCACAAATTGCCAGCGTTCCAACAGAGCCGTAGCAGCGGCAGCTTGCTCCTGTGACGCAAGAATTCCTATCTGACGGTGAACGCACTTGCGCCAAGCTTTTCCACGGGGGGACATTGTCCCGCGATTGTCGACGCTCGCGACAACATAGCCTTGTTGGGCCAACATCATGTGCCATAGGCCACGCTGACCCTGCCAAGCGTCCTTCACTGTCTGACCATGCGGTTCGCCGTAAACGTAGAAGAGCAATGGGTACTTGGCTTTTGCGTCAAAGTCCACCGGTTTTATGCACCAAGCGTCCAATGGCATGTCATGTCCAATGTCAACCTTTAGGAATTCAGTCGAAGGCAGTCGCAACTTGGCTAAGTTCTCTTTCAAGACGCGATTGGTTGTTAGTTCGCGAATTCTCTTATGATCCGAAATCTGCACTAGTTCGGAGACAGGCGGTTCGTTGATTGTTGAATAGGTATGGACAGCATACTCATTGTTCGGCGAAAAATCATAGGTGTGTGTGCCAGGTTGGTTGTCCGGAGTGACACGCTGCGGGGCACCACCGCTAAGCGTAATACGATATAGATAGCGCTGCGTTGGGTTTTCCGGCGAAGCCGCATAATAGAGCCATCCATTCTTAGTATCTACCGCTTCGATTTTGATCGCATCGAATAGGCCGGGCGTGAGGCAATCCAGCTTGTCTGTTCCGATCTCAGCTCGGTATGCGTGTCGCCAGCCATCTCGTTCGCTGATCCAAAGGAACACTTTTCCTGGCTTCAGCCATTGCACTGGATTCTCGTTCTCTAACCAAGTGTCATCGGTCTCTGTTAGCACCGATCGCACAGATCCGTTCTTCGCATTTGCGATCATAACGCGATTGACGTTTTGCAATCGGTTGAATTGCTGGAGAATGAGTTCTTGGCTGTCAGGCATCCATTCCATTTTCGCAATGTAATGCTCCCGTGGATCACCTGGAACATCGAGCCACTGGACCGGCTTTTGGCTGGTCGTGGCAATACTCACTACTCCCACACGTCCTGCAGAATTGCGTTCGCCCACTTTTGGATATGCAAAGCGAATTGCCCGAGAATATTTGGCTGATGTATTGTCGATCATTGCATGTTGCCCAATACCTTGTATCGAGTTCTATCAACTCTCTGCCATTGTATTGTCTTTTCATTGCATGCGTTAGGTACTATCGTTACGTCCCCTCTTGTCAGCTTGTCGTGTCGACATCACCCACGCGGCCGCGTAGAAATCGCTGTTTCGAATCATCGAAAACCGAAAACCAAGTTTGACCCCGAGCCCCCGGTGATCTCATTGTTTCGTTTCCTGGCAACTCCAACTCGATCTCGCCATCAAAAGATTCACCGCCTGCGTTTCTATTGTGCCGTGCTAATGATGCGACGTCCACAGTCTAAACCGTAGCTGAATTCGCAAGAATTCATCATACACCTGAATTCTTGCGAATTCAGCTACAACTGTTACCCTACGATAAAAAGAGAACGGACTTCCGGGTTTTCGCGTTAGCAGCTATTTTAGCTCAATATCCAAAATTCCCAGCGAACCATAGTCGGCCCGGTATTTGCCTTTTTCCGCGACGTGAATTTCCCCCAATGCTCCGCATATGACAAGGTCACCTCCATGGAGCGTGTAGCCTTGATCGACGATTTCGTTGACTATTGCGATAAGGTTCTTCCATTGGCCACCCAAAACCACATTGCCCGATGTTTCATGCAAAGTTTTACCATCCTTTTGAAGTTTGATCCGAATATTGTCTGGATGAACGACATCAGGCGTACCGCCGCTTTTGCCGACAATGAATCGTAACGAACCAACGTTCGCAGCTAATGAATCTATAGCGGTCAGTTCACCATCCATGCGAGCGCGAAGATTTGCGGGCAATTCAATGACTGGCACGACCGCCTCGAAAGCACCCTTGATGTGTTCGACCGTCTTGATGTGTGTCGAAATGTCGACGCCATTGCTGACGATGTATCCGATCTCTGTTTCGAGAATGGTCGATTCAGGTTTACCAATTTCTACCACCGTACTATTCAAGGCCTCGATTCGGCCTGAACGAAACAAGACTCCGAAAAGCGGTTTGTCGAGCCCACCGATTTTGCAAGTCGAAGTCGGTTACCGGCCAGATTCTCAAGTCCTATTCGGCAAGCTCGCAGAAGTTGAGATCCATCAAGAATCTTCGCAAGTACTGGAATTCCGCAGACGGATCGAGAACTTTCCGTTGCCAATTCGGGGGCAAGAAAAATACCCAGGGATGCAGATCAAACTGTTAAACGTTTATGACGACTCCTCGCCGAGGCAAGAGGCTGCTAAGACCAAAGTACCGGGTCAACGATGGAGTTTTGACGATGAGCCTTCTTTACCGCACATTTTGATTGAGTCTGTCGAGTTCCAATCGCCGGTCGATCCCACTTGGCCGCCAGATCATCACCGCACGATCCTGTTCGAGTCGCCGCTGCGTGATACCTCCCCGACGTCCTACGCCAAAGAAGTTCTTGCGGCCTTCGTTTCGCGTGCTTTCCGCAGACCTGTCGAGCCGACCGAACTCAAGTCCTTCATCGATTTCTATAACAAGAATTGCGACCAGTTTCCTAGCTTCGAAGCCGTGATGCGAGAGACTCTGGCGATGGTCTTGGTGCATCCGAAGTTTTTGTATTTACGTCGATTCAATGATGACGAACCACAAACGTTCAACGATCACCTGCTCGCGTCTCGGTTGTCGTACTTCTTGTGGAGCACGATGCCGGACGACGAGCTTCTCGCTGCCGCAAATCAACATCGTCTTCACGAGAGGGATGTGTTACTAGGACAATTGGATCGGCTTCTTGCAGACGAGCGATCGCTGCGATGGATGACACGGTTCGTCGATCAATGGCTAAAAATGGATCGGTTAAGCAACGTTGCGGCTGACAAAGATGTCTATCCAGACTTTGATCCATCGGTCAAAGCAGATATGCGAGCCGAGACACAAATGTTCTTTCGAGAATTGGTAAACGAAGACCTCAGCGCGATGAATTTGATCCGTTCGGACTTCTCCGTGCTGAATGAACGAATGGCTCGACATTATGGTATCGCTAATGTATGGGGCCGTGAGTTTCGTCGCATACCGATTTCAACCGACTCGCATCGCGGAGGTATCTTGACTCATGCGAGTGTTTTGATGGCCAACTCAACAGGAACTAAGTCGCACCCCGTCCTTCGTGCGGTATGGGTACGCGATAGGTTGCTCAATGATCCGCCGGGCAGTCCACCTGCTGATGTGCCGAAGTTGGACCAGATCGATCCCAAGTTTGCCGAACTTCCGATCCGCAAGCAGATGGAGATCCATCGCGACAGCGATTCGTGTCGCAAGTGTCATCGAGGGCTTGATCCATGGGGTTTAGCGCTTGAGAACTTCGACGCCGTGGGTTCATGGCACGAAGATATCGATTCCAATGCGGAATTGCCCGGTGGAATTCAACTCCGTGGCATCAACGACCTGCAATGCCATTTGCTGCAATCGTACGGAGATCGCTTTGCCCGTTCGCTCGTCGTACGGCTGACCTCGTATGCACTGGGGCGACAACTTGACATTTACGATCGCCCAATGATCGAACAGTTGACGGCGGCCTTCACTAAGAACGATTACCGGATCAAGGGCTTAGTGCGGGGAATCGTTCAAACTTCAGAGTTTCAGAATTAGCAAGGGGTTGATTTTGGAACGCAGAAAATGAGATCGACAATCTCGTCGGACGAGACTACCGGCAATGCCGGGACTTTACGTCGGCACTACGAAATCATCTGACGTCCCAAAAACGGTTATGGTCGGACCGATTCTTTTCCCGAAAGCAAATAAATTCAACGCTTCGACATTGACACGTACGGCAATCTGCCGTACACTTGAGGGTATCCAAGGAGCAAATGATGGCAACAGCGAACCCTTTCCCCAAGTCCGCTAGAATTGAGACACGGGTCTCTTCAGAACAGAAAGAGTTGATCGAGCGAGCTGCGGCATACACAGGTAGAACGATTTCCGATTTCGTTGTTGCGCACGTAGAGGTTGCTGCTAAAAAGGTGATTGAGGAGCATGAGCGGTTGCGTCTCGATCAAACGCAAAGCCGAATGTTGGTAGAGGCACTATTATCGGCAAAAAAACCGAATAAGAATCTAAAGCTTGCTATGGACAACTATCGCCAGCGTGTCGAGAGTCGATGAGCGAATATATCTGCGAGCCGCTCGGCAAGCAACATGATCGAACGCAATTCGATTGTGGCGTATCGGTGCTAAATGAGTATTTGACAAAGTACGCCAATCAAGACGTGAAGCGCAAGGCGGCTGCCGTGTTCGTAATGGTCGATCGCGCTGCTCCTAAACAGGTAATCGGCTTTTATACGCTTTGCGCGACATCCTTGGAGCTAACTTCATTGCCGACGGAGCTGACAAAACGGCTTCCTCGCTATCCAGAGATCCCTGCAATCCTCGTTGGTCGATTAGCTCGAGGTATTGACTATCCGGGCTTGGGAGCATTACTTCTTTCCGATGCGCTCTCGCGATGTGTGCGAGTTGCAAATGAGATTGCCGCGAGCCTGATTGTCGTTGATTCCAAAGGGCAAGCTGCAACGCATTTCTATGGGAAGTTCGGCTTCATCGCGTTGCCAAAGTTAACGGATCGGATGTTTCTTCCGATGCAAACTGCGGAGAAGCTTTGACCGGACGATAAACCAACTCCAGACAGATTTTCGCGTCACTATGCTGACACAGTCGCTTTAGCGCAGCATCCGGATGGGCAGAGAGCGATCCACTTGGATGAGATGCGAACGAGAGTTGTAGATTGGAAGTCTCGTTTCTTGGCAGCTCATGGGCCCGATACGATTTAGCGATACCTGGTTCGTTCCGCCTCGTCCCCTCCGACAGCCGCGTCGATGGCAAGGTTGCCGAGCCACTATTGGCGATTCGACGAAGTCGGTTGGTTCGCGCGTTGCGATTTTATCTCGAAAAGGCGCGTCGACACTATTTGGTTTCGGCTCAATATGAACGTTTTCGACAACAGTTGGATCGCCTTATGACGGATGGAAGTAACTACAAGTTCACCGAGCCATCCATTCCCAACCGCGGTTATATCTTTTGCCCAGAGTACACAAGTAGCGATCCATTTAAGATTTCTGACAACGGTGCAGCGACAACAACTATTTTGTTCGGAGCGACGACCATGCCCGATCTTGCTGTTGGAGTAGAACGCTCGCCGTCGCCAATTGAACCCAAGACGCCGCCGGCAGTGGTCGCGGACAAAGATTCATCGAGCGTTGCGAGTTCGGACAACGAAACTATGGCCCACGAAGGGACTATAAAACCAATCCCTCGGCCTTTGGAGAACTCAACCACAGTTCAAATAGCCGATGAAAAAGTTGCTGAGACTAAGGCTGTGTTGATTCGTTTCGGCGTCGATAAATCGAGTAATGAACCGGTTGAGTGGTCCGTTTCAAGTTCGGCAAACCCACATTTGATGATCGTTGGTTTTCCCGGAATGGGGAAGACCGAAGCAGTTTTGAATATTTGCCAACAATTGAAAGCTCAGTCGATTACGCCGATTGTCTTCTCGTATCATCCAGACATCGAAACGGACTTCAGATCGAATGAAGCAACTCGAAAAGTACCACGCGCTGTTCTTTCGCGAAGGTTTCCGAAATCCAGCTCATGTCAAACTCGATCCTCCGAATTGAGATTGATTACCACCGTGTCAGACAAAGCAACTCGGTGCAATCATGAAAAATGGGCCAACTTCGACACTAACTAAATTGTTCAATTAGCTTGTAACAAAAAGGTAAGTGACGTACGTCGTACGACTGACCTCGTATGCACTGGGGCGGCAACTTGACATTTACGATCGCCCAATGATTGAACTGTTGACCGCGGCCTTCACTACGAACGATTAACGGTACTGTCTATTTGGATGACGAGCCGATGGATGGTGGAACAATCGCATTTGTCGGCCGTAGTGCCGACTTGGTCGGCATCGCTCCTACAATGCATCGGAGCGTCCGGCATCGGGATTTTGGTTGGTGTTGCGATGGTGCACCCGGTTAGCCCCGTCTTTGCCCAAGAATTGTTTGAACCGCTTGGGCTCGAGCCAACTCCCGAGCAGATCGTTCGTTACAAATCTTCCTTGGTTCATTTTTGGACTCGGAACCACGCGTTCGATTTTGCGATGTTGGGAACCACTTTTGGCATTTCGCTGGGGCTATTAACAACTTCGTGGAAGCGCGTGAGTTCCGCACTCGCGGGTGGAGTACTTGGCTTGGTTTCGGGCGCTTTCGGCGGCTACCTAGCAAGTCGATGGGCGGTCGCAGCGTTCATCGTCAGTTCCGATCAATCGCTTTTTCGAAGCATTGCACTCGATACCATCATTTGGGGAGGCTTACAAGGAAGCGTCGCGATGGGAATAGGTTTTGTTCAAGGTCATGCTCGAATAGGTGCACTTGGATTGGCCGGCATTCTTTCCAGCATAGTTGCGTCGGCTATCTTCTTAACCCTATTCTCCGTTGCGTTCCCTGCATCCGACTTGTCGTTGGAAATGGCAGTCGTACTTGATTCGCCCATCCATCCTGGAAAAGACTGTTTGGGCCTGCACGATGGCGATAGTACTCGGTTACGGACTGTACTCGACGTTGAAAGCCACATCAAAATCGTAGAATCCCGCATCTGTCGCAGTTCGTAAAAATGATTCGTCGGCTGGGGAATACTTGGTCGGCGTACCAACAATCCAACGCTGAAACTCCATAGCTCGCATGCTCGTCATAGTTTGTCACCTGCCATTTCCAGTCACCTACTTGAGAAGATTAAGTATCGTCGGTCGCCCCTGATCTCAATGATGGCCTTCCGGCCATCACCAAGTTCTCTCGCCATTCGGCCGCCCAAACGCTTCAACGCAGCGTTTGAGGCACCACCTAGCTTGTCGGTCATGTAGCCAGAAATCTTCGTCACACCAGCTCCATCCGCATCGAGAATAGCTTTCATGATAGACGACGTACCCTTGCCGCTTACCCAGTCGACGGTGATCTCGCCACCGTCGAGGGTATATTCAAGAATGTTGTCACCGCTCCTGAATTGACGGAACTTCTGCAATGGCTGCGCGAATGGGATTGAGATCGACATACGCCGCGCAAGCCAAGTTCGAAACCACAGCGGAATCCTACGGCCACCAGCGAGTTTCCGCTCCAAAGAATTGACTAGATCCGAGATGGCTCGTCGCGATCCTGTGAAGTCGTATTCATCACGAAGCCGTTCGAAGACTCTGGTCTTGGTGTGACGTTGCTTGC
>JAYTVL010000062.1:0-31567 GCA_043744075.1 Pirellula sp.
ACGAGTCCCTGCGATTTGCGTCGCATACGGGACTCGTAGCCTCGTCCACTACCCTAATCTTTAGCTGTCCCAACCCGACGCGTTTGCGAGGGACCATCAACAAAATCCCTCGCTTAAGGCAAAACAATGGGTGCACGACAATAAAAAATCGATTCTGATTTGATTATTCTTAGCGCATCATTCTGCCCACATCGTTCTGGTACCGTATGCAGGGAGGATTTGGCAGGACGATTGAGGGAGGACGATGAGAAGACAAATCAAAATAGGATTTTTCGTTGTAAAAGATCCTTCAGCTTGGCATTGTTTTCGGCAGAATCGCAATAGCCAGTAGAAACGTTTAACTCGCTCACAGCATTCAGGATTTCTTCCAATTCGCAGACTCCTGACTTGCATGGCGTTCCATTGTCGGGCATTTACTACTTAGGCGGATAGTGAAGTAGTAACGATTTAGCTTGAAAATTGTCGGCTGCGTGTCAGAAAGATTTGGGCTCCTTTCCTCGCAACAGACGCAAGACATTCAAGTTGAATTCCAATTTATTATCCAGAAAGGGAGTCCAGTCAGATGAGTTCTTTGAACACTGCTGGTGGTGCGTCCAAACGCAGCCACGATCAACAAAATCTGCAGAAACTGACCAATACAGAACGCGTAATCTCGCTGATCGATCAATTGACCGAGGCGATGACTGACGCGATCGGTGATATTCGGAAGATCAACGGCAACACCAAATTGCTTGCCCTGAATGCACGTATTGAAGCAGCAAGGGCAGGCGCTAACGGCTCCGCGTTTGGCGTTGTTGCCCAAGAAATGCAGATCTTGTCCGGCCAGACGGCGCTTGTAGCTGATGACCTTTCGACCAAAACGCAATCATCGGTATCCGAATTGGTTTCCATCATTTCAGGAAACGTCCGCGGTACTCGCCTGGCCGACATGGCGCTCAATTGCGTTGACCTTGTTGACCGCAATCTATATGAGCGCACGTGTGACGTAAGATGGTGGGCCACCGATTCTGCGATAGTCTCTGCGCTGCAGTCTCCTGATGAAACATCGGGGGCGCATGCGTCGCGTCGCATGGGAGTCATCCTCAACGCGTACACCGTCTACCATGATTTGGTGATCTGCGACATCGACGGAACCATCATCGCCAATGGACGCCCCAACCAGTTTGGATCGCTACAGCGGAATGAATCGCGAGCAGCTTGGTTCACGGCCGCACTTCAAAGTGCAAGCGGAGATGACTTCGCATTCCAGGGCCCGGAAAAGTCGGGAATGGTCAACAACCAGCTATCGCTAATCTACTCGTGCGGCGTCCGTAAAGATGGATTGAGCACGGGCACAACGCTCGGTGTACTCGGCGTGATTTTTAAATGGGAAGCGTTCGCGCAGGCCATTCTCCAGAACCTACCGGTTGACGACGTGGAAAAGGAACGCACCCTCGGCTTGATTATCGAATCCGATGGAACGCTAGTGGCAGCATCCAAGCAGCTCAGCGCCGACTACCGATTCCCAGTCGATCGATTCAGCACGTTGCTGGCTGATCGCAAGGGGTTTGTGTTCGATCGTATAGATGGCAAAAGCTACTGCATCGCCCAGGCCAAGGCCCCTGGTTTTGAAACTTACACTACAGGTTGGCATGCAGTGCTAATGCAAGAGATCTAGCACCAAGTACAGCGATTGGCGGTCTCGTGTTTTTTTTGTCAAAGGAATGTTCTTGGAAATTTATTCCTTTGCCCCCATTCCTTTGCCCAAATAATCCAGCTTTCGGCCCCTTCGGGCTATTTGAGCTCGCTCGATGAATTGATTGCGAGTCTTCAGTCTTCAAGCCAAGCTGCGAAGCCGTCTCTCCTAGGTTCTAATCGGATTATTTATAGTTGAGTGCCATTGGACGTCCGGCTTCCGTACGACGTACGACGGACATCCTTGTCCGTCGTGCCTTTCGGCTTTCGGCTTTCGACGGACTTGGAAGTCCGTCGTACGGTCGTACGGTAAGGTCTTATCTTCCGCTTGTCAAATAGGTCTTTTCTAGACCGCAGCTTCCGCAATTTCCGTTTGTTCTGCAAAAATGGACCAAACCGGCTAAACTTAGGGGTAGCCAAATCATGGCGCAATGCACGTTTCGAGTTTATTGGACCAAAAAAAATGCAAAAACAACGGATGGATTCGACAGTTCGATTCATAGCTGCAATGGCGATTACTGGCTTGATCGTTGAATTTATGCCGGGGTTCGGAAATTCCGACGCACATGCTCAAGGACGCAGGCTCGGGCGGAACTCTAAAATTCAAATGGAAGTAGTTTTAACAGCTGCTCCCCGTGAAGTCCTTGTCTTGCTGGAAGAGGCGGAAGAGCGGATCAAGAACGAACAATGGAGTGAAGCGACCTTTACGTTAGGTATTTTGCTTGGTCTGGAGGAAGCCCGCCAAGATGACTTTACCGGAGTCGATTTCTTTATCGATCGAGAAGAGCTCTCGACGTCACCATCAAAGCCCGCCGAAAGTAATACATTGCAAAGTGTCCGAGGCACCGTGTTTCAACGCGTGTACGAACTTATCGAATCACTCCCCGCCGAAGCAACGAAGATCGTGGATTTGCGTTACGGGACTTTAGCAAGTCAGAGTCTTGAGAAAGCTATTGTCGAATCGAATTGGGGAAAGATTGCAGGGGTTGCCAGTAAGTATGGGTTTACGACATCGGGCCAAGATGCTTCCGTGATCTTGGGCGAACATTGGTTGCGAAAGGGGGACGCGAGGCGAGCTGCCAAACTGCTCTCAGGAGTGTTCCGGCAAAAAAGCGCATCGGGACGATTAGGTCCAGAACTAGGAATCCTCACGGCCTCCGCTTACAAGAGCGCTGGCATGCTAACCGAAGCCTTGAGTATCCTTGAGTCCACTCGCAAAGAGTTCAACAAGGTTGATATTGACTGGAAAGGGACCAAGATCAGTTGGGACTCGCGGTCAGTACTTTCCAAAAATGTACTAGACCAGATGAAATTAGATGGTCAGCAAATAGTTCCCCGTATATTAAGACAACCATTCTATCAAAATGGTAACGCAAATCGCAATGCAGATACCAGTGCCGGAATCCCGCTGCCAATTCTGCGTTGGCATGCCGAGCTGCATGAATCTAAGCAACACAAAAACAATTTGGAACTCACTCTCAAAGAAAAGCTTGCTGAGGGAAAGTCTAGTTTCATACCGTCCCGATATCCGATCAGCGTCGGACCTTGGGTCATCTCAACGACTTACGATCAACGCATTGTCGGGATCGATGCGTTGACTGGACGTCTGGGGTTTGAATGTCCGTACAGTGGCATGCCCATGGGGTTTTCGATGGATCGGTATTTGAACCGCGATAGCCATTCCTTTAATTTGCCGGCCCCCGATTACTTGACAAAACGCGTGTGGGGGGAAGCGGTTTTGGGAGCAATATCTAGCGATGGCGAGAGGATTTACAATATCAGTGAGCTACCTGCAGTCGACATTGCAGAGAGTTTCGCGTTGGGCCCAAATGCTCGTGTTGTCAAGCCGCAAGGGGTCCGTAGCTACAACGTGATGCAGTGTTGGAGCATTCCGGAGGAAGGCAAACTCAAATGGGAAGTCGGCGGTCAGAAGAGTCAAACAGAAACCCGATTAGCCGGGACCCTTTTCCTTGGTTCGCCGTTGCCACACGAAAACGAGCTGCTCGTTTTGGGAGAACTAAACAGCGACATGTTCTTGTTTGCATTGGCACCGGAGACAGGAAAACTATTGTGGCGGCAGCCGATCACGACAAACTATAGTTCTATTTCGAGCGACCTGATGCGCAGGAGCACAGGGGCTGTGCCAGCAGCTGACGGATCGATCGTCGTCTGCCCTACGATTTCAGGTTACTTGGTCGCATATGACAAAGCGAATCGCTCCATGTTGTGGGGATTCAAATATCCGATCAAACCAACCTTCGTGAATGCCAATCAGTTTAATCAGTTTGCTCAAGTCGACCTGGCGGATTTTTCGCCATTAACGCCACGTTCAGCCGACACCTCCGCCGTCATTAGCAATGGCGTTGTGCTTTTTGCACCTGCAGATGGCAACGACGTCTACGCGATCAAGATTGAGGACGGATCGCTCCTTTGGAAGCTGAGCGATTCTAGCCAAGAAGAAATCCGATACGTCGCGGGCGCATGGAATGACACCGCAGTTATTGTTTGTCAATCAGCTATCGTCGCCGTGGATCTCAAGACGGGCGCCAGAAAATGGCCTCGTGTCGATTTCCCAGACGTTCAGCAGGTGATTGGGAGAGGCGTTAGAAAAGGGGGGACGTATTTTCTCCCGACTTCAGGCCAAACCATTTTGCAGATCGATCTTGTGAGCGGCAAGATTGCGGAGTCCGTTCGAGTCGAACAGCCGCTCGGCAATATTATTTCTGTTGGTGATCGCTTGATTTGTGCGACTCCGTTCGAATTGGATTGCTATTCGATTCGCGAAGCTTTTCAAACACAATTGAAAGAAGAATTACAACGGAATTCCCTTTCTCCCAGCGGGCTCGTTCAACAAGGTGAATTGGCGTTAGCCCGCGCGGACTTCGACAGCGCTTTGAATTTTCTCGATCAAGCCCGCAAAGTTGATCCCAATAATGCCGACGCAATTCTGTTGATTAACAAAGTCGGCATCGCAGCCTTGACCGCAGATTTTGACAAGTACATAGACCGAGTCGATCCCTTTGAGAATCTGGCGGCTGACCGAGACAGCGTTCCTTTTCTTCATCTAAAGGTCAAGGGATTTCAGAAACAAGGACGGTTCAAGGAGGCATTTTCGACTCTGATTAAGCTCTCGCAGCTTCGCACTACTCAACGGCAAGAACAGATGTCGGGAATTGCAACCCTTGTGCTGACACCGAATTGGTCCATTCAAGAGGATCGGTGGATTGCGACCCAAATTCGGAATTCGATGAAGAATTTGACAGCAGGGGAGATGGCGCAAACGAAATCGCTCATCACAGCAGAACTGGAGTCTCTTGAAAAGCTTCCTGCTCATGTGCGATTGGTCCGACTCGGGCATTTCGAATCGATACGCGAAACCGAGCGATTCAGGCAGGAATCAGCAAAAACTCTGGTAAAGCAAAAAGACTACCTTCAAGCAGAACGATTGCTAACATCAGACGGTTTTTTGGACGTTGTGGATCCGAAATCCGCCGATGCGATTAGTCGAAAAGAGATATTGGCCAGTATCTATGCTCGAACGAAACGCATTGATCTCGCGGCCCGATACCTCGATGGCGACTTGAATCGATTGGACACGCTCTTACTTGAAATCGCTGGAGTGTTCACACAATCCATCTCGTCCACGTCAGTTCCAGGACTTACACGGAACACGTCGATCAAGCCCATTTCCGAATGGCCGACGGGAAAGGTTCAAGTCACGACCATTCAACTGGAGGCTCCACTGCTTAAGGAGACGCTTCTGGACACTACCGCGGCTTGCAAATGGAAAACTCGAATTGGAGATTCGTTGGCAGGCTGGGAAGTTCTGTCGGGGGAAAAAAGCTTAGTTTTCTCTAACCGAGCTACCGATCAGGAAATTCAGAGTTACGTAGACGTCGGACTGCAAGAAAAATTGACCATCCCAGTCGTTCATTCAGTCGACAGTATTGTCCTCTTGGAAATCAACCGCCAAATAATAGCTATCGATACACTTAGCGCGTCTCTCAAAGAACAAGATGAAGTGCTCTGGCGCGAGCAATTTGCGGTTGGAAGTAACGAAAAAGAACGAGATGGGCCCAAATCACAGGGCCTAAATAGCTGGGGATTGCCAACTACCAAGGGAACATTTCGGGTCGCTTCCGTATCGCGAAGCGGCGTCATTGTCCTTATGGATGATGAATTATCATGTTTGGACCTGACTACAGGCGCAAGAATTTGGACCCGTACCGGATTTAAAGGTTGCACCTTTGCATCGCATGATAGCAAGTTGCTCGTACACCATCCAAAAAGCCAATTGATCCTCCATATCAATTCACGGGATGGTGCAACGCTGGTTGAAGTTCCGCTTGCATTCGAAGACTGGTCGCCGATCGCTTCGGTTGGACGCTACTGGTTGATGGCGATGGATACGCAGAAAAAAAATGGATTGCGATTAGTAGACTCCATTGACGGCCGAGTCGTTTTCGAAAAAGAGTTTAGTGTCGGCACGAAAATCGGAATAGACGGTGAATCTGGCGTCATCATTGTCAATTCATCTGGTGAACTAACATACTGGAATCTTAAGGACGAAAAAGAATTCATCCGCCAAGTTGAATGGGAGCTGAAAACTGACCGTTTATCCATTCAGCGATTTGGAGATACGATTCTAGTCATGCAATATTGGGAGGCCTTACGTCTAGACATCTTCAATGTAGCTCCAAAGGCAATCGACCCGAATTTTATTCCAGTCGCCGGAAGGTTATTAGCACTCTCTGCAAAAGACGCAAGCAATGTTTGGGAGCAAAGTCATAGAGTAAATCAATTTCACTTTCCGATTTCGCAGAACAGAGACTCGCCAATTGCAGTTTTCGTTCGTATGTTGCAAACGGTTAAAGTGATGAATAGATCCGTAGACTTCATGTCGATCGCGCTTGTGGATATTCGAAATGGGCGAGTCGTATTTAGTCGAGATGATCTTCCTTGCATACGTGGTCTCCCGTTTTCGCAAGAAATCATTCCAGACAAGAACACTATCGTCATCGATTACTTAGGAACACGCGTGGACTTGAACTGGACCAAAGAAGCGACTTCGGATGAACCAGTCTACGACTTCGGAAACTTAGTATATTCCGAATTCAAGAAACGAGTCGAATCGAAAGTAAAGGGAACAGAATCGCCTGGATCGGCACCCATTTCTCGACCTGAGCCTGGGCTGCTCGACAAATAGCAGTTTCGATATTTCTTTCTGATTTATGTCGAGTCTTTTTTGTTCCGAACAACAATAGAGTTATAAATATCGCTAGCACATCCGTTCGGGGCTTGCCCCCGACTGATGCGTTTTGGCGTACTATACTACAATTGGGGTGCCAACTCCCGTTCCCTTCGGCTTTGCCCGCCTCCGGCGGGCAAAGCCGGGCAAAGCCGAAGGGGAACGGGTCGATTCGCGAGTGACGCCGTTAGTACGCCAAAACAAGGTTGGTGGGGGACAAGCCCCCGACCAACCTAAAAGGCCAGATCGTAGAACGGAACAAAACTCGCATCAACGCATTTTTCGTAAGCTGCTATTTGTCGCACAGCCCATACTGAGCCGTCGCCCAATAAATGAGAATTAGCTCACTCCCTCGCTACTATCGCAATCTACGACGTTGGCAAGAGATTATTGTCGTTTTGCGCCGGTATGGTTTGGCGGACTGGCTAAGTAAACTGAGTGTCGATTTCATACGCGATTGGATCAAGGATGATCATGGAGTGCCACTAGCAAGCTACTCAAGAGAAGCACGCGTTCGGATGGCTCTCACGGATCTGGGCCCAACATTTATTAAGCTGGGGCAAGTTTTGTCGTTGCGGCCGGATTTGGTTGGTTCTGAACAGGCCGCGGAATTGCAACAATTGCAAACCCAAGTTCCAGCTGATCCTTTCGATCAAATTAAAACCGTAGTCGAAGCTGAGCTAAAACTGCCAATTAGCGAAGCGTTTTCTGAGTTTTCGGAACTTTCTATTGCATCCGCATCGATTGGGCAGGTTCATGCAGCCAAATTGCTCGATGGCACCCCCGTCGTTGTCAAGGTTCAGCATGTCAATATCCAGGCAAAAGTAAACGAAGACTTGGAAGTGCTGCGAGGCTTGGCGATGCTTGCCGAACGTATTCCCGAGTTTGCGGTCTGGCAGCCTCGAGGCATTGTCGAACAACTGTCGCGCTCGATAAAGCGTGAACTGAGTTTTTCTCGCGAGCTGTCCAATTTGGTCATGTTTCAAGCCTCACTAAAAGACTTCGAAGGAGTCGTGGTACCGCACGCATACCCGAAGCTTTCGTCGGCTCGTGTTTTGACGATGGAACGAGTCGAGGGGCAATCAATACACTGCCTTAGTTCTCGCGATGCATTGCCTGGCGTCGATCGAATTGCGATTGCCCAACGGGTTTCGTCGCTTTATGTCCAATCGATATTCCTCAAAGGGCATTATCATGCAGATCCGCATCCAGGAAACATCCTAATACAAAATGACGGAACAATTGCGATACTTGATTTCGGGATGGTTGGCCGAATCGACGATTCGCTTCGAGGAACCATTGAGGAGATGTTGTGGGCTGTTGTCCAACAGGATTCAGCCTTGCTCACCTCGCTGGTCAAGCGGGCGGGTAAAATCCCGGCCTCGATTGATGACGCTCAGCTATCCAACGATGTCGCCGACCTGATTGCCACCTACGGAACGCAACCGTTGGATTCATTGGACCTAAGTGGAGCACTCAACGATGCTACCGATATTTTGCACAGACATCGAATAACGCTTCCAAGTCAAATGGGTATTCTCATTAAGACGCTGGTCACTTTGGAGGCGACGCTTCGATTGACCTGCGCAAGCTTCAGCATAATCGAAGCAATTCAACCGATGATGGGCAAGCTACGATGGAGTCGGTTCTCTCCACGGCGACAAGCGAGACGTCTTCGACGAATGTACATTGAGCTGGAGGGTTTGGTAGAACGATTGCCGTCTCAGATCAGTTCACTAATGGAGTTGGTGCAAGAAGGGAAACTCGATGTTCAGCTTTCGCACCGTGGCCTCAGCCCATCCATCAATCGACTGGTTCTCGGCCTATTGACCAGCTCTCTGTTATTGGGTTCGTCTATCTTGATGGCCGCGAAAGTCCCCCCGTTGCTGTTCATTGGAGGCGGGCCATTGGGCCTGCAGGACTTGTCTCTCCTCGGTTTAGTCGGATTCGTCTTTAGCATTTTGGTTGCCTTTCGCATTCTGCTGGCGATTAACAAGTCTGGACATCTTGACCCGACCGCCGACGAACACGATACGACATTGTGAGGGGCTAGCGCTGGGCTAATGGCACTTACTTTGTGAATTTTGAGCCTCAATGCGCTAGCATGAGGGCCGGATTTGCAATCGATCGTGGTCTTCCAGCCCGAACGCTTCCAGCCCGCACGCTAGCGCGTTGCGGCTCAAAAGTAAGTGCCATTCAGCGTTAGCCGACAACCGGACTTAGTCGAATCGGTTGGTTCAAGTGAGAAAGCACAAATGGCTTGGTACTCGTTGCATTGGGTCGTTTGCTGGTGCATTCGATACTCCAACCTATTGAAATCAGATTGCCTTGAACGCTGATCGGGCCGCGTGGCAGCTGTATTTGGAATTTCTTTTCGCCGCTATTGGAATCGGGACTCCAGTCGTCGCTATAGACCGTTTCGGAATCGTCGGTTCCCTTGCCTGAAGTCTGCCACGTCAATTCTAGAGTCAATTTAGCTGGGGGAGAATTAAAATTCCAAGCCACCGTTCCGGCAAGGATTTGGCCAGGAAAACAACAGGAATTCTCAAGCTTGATTTCTAGTGTCATATTTGCAAGTTGAAATGTGGGGCGAAAAGTCAATTCCTGAATGCAGTTAACTGAAATCTGAAATCTGAAATTTAAAAACTGAAAACTGAAAACTACCGATCAAAGTCCAATTGAAAGATTCGCCTTGGCGATCTCAAGAAACAGTCGTTCGAGTTCCTGGTAGTATTCATCCTCTGGAATTTCTTTCTTGCGAGCTCGAAGCAATTCGATTTGATCGGCAATCATATCCGATTGAGCCCGTTGCTCGTTGGTTCGTAGGTCGGGTTTTCCGAAACTTGAAACCAACGTTCGACTTGCAATTGGCCCATCGAGCTTCAAGCCATTTGCCGGTGCTTTGACGGGCCGAGCCCCGCGGTAAAAGGCGGCAGGCGTGCCACGACCGTCACCATTATCGTCCAGTAACGCTTGCTCGGATGCAAGACGGCCCTCATTCTCATAGAACTGGGCTACTCGATTCGATGCTGCCAGGAATGCTTCAAGTATCGATACACAATCGTCGTGATCGAGATCCGTCGAATGATCGGAGATTGCTTGTGACAAGTACTCTCCGAACCGTGTGTAGTTTTGTTCTGCTCCACTTTTAGTCGCTGTTATAACAACGCGGTTTTCGCCTGACAACGCATTGATAAAAGGACCGCTGCTCGATGAGCCATCGATGATTAGCCATTTTGCTTTAACCTTTGCTATGGCTTTCGAAATCGCATCTGCGGAAATGTCTGGTCCCCTTAAATTGAACTTGGCAGCTGTCCGATCATGCGTGCCATGTCCTATCAACACTAGCCACCGCTCTTGAAGCATGCCATCGGGGCTATCTCCAGAATCCTTACCGATCCAATCCAAAATCTGAAGCCGGTGTTCCTTTTCGCCCGGTTTTGCATCGCTTGTTCCATCGATCAGCGTAAAGTCGTCCGATTGAAAAACGGTTCGCCATCGTTTCGACCACTCGAGAAAGGCTTTCCCGTATTCTTCTTCGCCGGATGCGCCGATCACGACCAGAATCGAACGACGAGGTCTTTGATTCAAAGACTCTTCGGGAGTTTTGCTCAACGCCGTTTCAGTAATGATCGGGACTAGTAGGATAACTAACCAATGTAGCTTATGCCATGCCATAGCGTCGTCGCAGCCCCCACTCAAAACAAATACAGGCTAGTGCTGAAATCAATACCCAACTTTGATGCCACAAGGGGTAGATTTTTGTCTCTGTGACTGGCATGCGCGTCGCAGGAACATTTGCTACAAACGAATCCAAGTCGCTCCAGTTAACCATCGAGCCTCCTGTCTCGTCGGCAATCGTCTGTAAATTTGCAACGTTTTCTCCCAGTGACTGAAACTCCGTGGCGGATGGTTGATAAACCCAGCCAAGTTGTGCCGTTCCAAGTTTGCTTCCATCAGGCGAGGCCACTTCTGCAGTCGCAGCGTAAACACCCTCCTCATCTGCAACGAATATTCCATCGTATTGCCCCGCAGTTTTGGGTGATGCTTCGGCGTCGGCGACGATGGTGGTTCCGCTCGGTGAGGTAACGGAGATTTTGACATTGGCGTTGTCGACCGACTTAAAATCCGTTCCCTTTACCTGAACAAGAATGTTTGCGACCCTGCTGCTTCCTCGCGTCTCACCTAGTTGCATTTGAATCGACTTTGGGACGTCAGCAATCATCCAACGGATCATTTGCCGCCAAGCTTGAAAGAGGGGCGAGGGTCCAGACCCCTCATGGTGCAGTCCCCATCGCCACATGTCTCCGATCATGAAGGTTGCAGTTCTTCCTTTTCCAAATCTCTGTGAAATAAAAACGGGCACCGGATCTTTTCCATCAATGGTAGCATCCGCCAGAACAGAAGCACCGGGCTTTACTTTATTCATTCGATTCAAAACTTGAAAAGAAGGCATTCTTTCCAATCGTTCGCGTTCCGCATTTTCATTGTCGGCAAGCCGCAAAAATGGCTGCAACCATCCTTCGCGACTTAACTGATACCGAATGGTCGTCTTAGGCTCACCGTCGAACGTGTCATCCGTCGACTTCGTTGTACCGTCATCGCAATAAATGGGCAGTAGTTGGCTCAGTACTGAGTCGGAAAATCCCCGGCCACGCATCGACTCTTGTCCGCCTAGGAGCAACAACCCGCCGCCCCGAACGGAAACAAACTGCCTCAGTAACGATTGTTGATCCTGATTCAAGAACTCATGCTCGAGGTCGTCGATAATTACGGCACTGTACTCAAACAATTCCTCGGCATCCTTTGGAAAGCCCTTCTGCAATTGGTTCGCTTCCGTCAAACCAAGCCTCGCGAAAACAGGCTCGTCGAATTTTGCTTTTTCTTCATCCAAAATGTCTTCGAAACCAGTGAAGAGGGGGTTCGAAGTATCTACTTTCGAGTCGCGAAAGCTAAACTTGGGCTCCTTTCGAGCAATTCGTATCAGCGACGTTAAACGAATTTCGTCATCCTCGTCCAAGGCTCGTTTGAGAAACTTGAACTCCCAATTGGGTCGCCCTGCCAAATAAAGAATTCGAAATGGTCCACGCCCTCGATCGACGACTTGAAAACGTCGATTGTTGCCCAATGTCACCTCTACATTCTTGTCATTCGTATCCGTAGCATCGGGTGCCGCCATGGCGACTTCGCGACGCACAACAACTTGAAAGCCTTGTACCCCCGATTTCTCGGGTCGAAACCTAAACTCAACAGCAACAGACTCGCCTTCGTTTTTCAATTTGATTGATTGCGATTGAACGATCTTGTTGCTCCCATCGAGCAAGTCCACAGTAATGGCTTCATTGGAAAAGCCTTTGTGCGTTATGCTTGCGTGAATAGTGACGGGAGAAGTTTCGAAATCGGACTGACGAGTTGTAGTCGACAATATGGTGATATCGCGTTGATTAATTGAGGTTCCGATTCGTACTGGATAAATCGGATACCCAAGCGTTGAGAGATTTTCGTCTGGCTTGCGATCAGTTGCGTTTCCGTCGGAGAAAAGCAACACGCCGGCGAGCGGCTGGCCTTGATAACGATCGCCAAGCGACTGAAGCGATTGAAAAAGTGCAGACTCTTTTCCGGCTGAAATCCTGCCTGCAAACGTATCGACCGGTTCCACCGCAGTGTCGAATACGTAACGACGCAATCGATAATCGTCCGCCAGTTTTCGCTGCCACGCAGCGTCATCATTAAGGCTTGGCTCAAGATCGAGTCGACCACCGTTCGACGCCTCTTGCAAAAGGATTCCCATGCTCTGGCTGTTGTCCACCAAAACAGCAAAGACGTTTGCCTGCGATTTTGGACGTTGCAACGAACCCAAGGGTTCAAGCAAACAAATTAGCAGCAAGGCGATTCCCGCAATACGTAATACAATGCCAATCACCTTCCATTTAATTGGCATCCTACTACGTCGGTATGACCAAAGAGTAGAGACGGCTAAGAGAGCTGCGACTGACACAACGGCATAGAACCACTCTGGGTTTCCGAAAACGATATCTTGAAAACCCAATAAATCGAAGAAGCTCGAGTTTTGCGATCCTGTTTTCATCGCTTCTTAGCGCCCCCAAGGTTTTCGTAATAGCGATCCTGCTGCTGCTGATATTTACTTGGGACCGGATCATGATCAACAGGTACGATTGCGTTGCGTTCAGAGGATTTTCGCAGCAGTTCCTCTTGGACCTTTTCTCTCAACTGTCCAATTGGCTCTGCAATCAGCTTTCGAACCAAGGGCCATTGGGGCTCCTTGGAGTGTCGTTTGTAATCAACTCGCATGTCGCGTGCGACCTCACGAATCCTAGCCGCCTCCGCTTTCATGTCAGGATCACTAACCAGTTCCTCGACATCACGCAACGAATCAACCCAATTCGCATAATTCTCGCCGGTTAACGGCCCATTGTCATATGCGCCCGGAGCAAAGCGTTGAAGTGCTCCTCCATTTCGGTTGCCTCCATTCTGCTCTCCAGAGCGAGTTGTATTGCGAGATCCATCCGCTGATTGTTGTTGACCTGATTGTTGCTGTTGACCTTGCCCAGGCTGCTGTCCCTGTCCTGGCTGTTGACCCTGTCCTGGCTGTTGACCTTCGCCCGGTTTCTGTCCCTGTCCTGGCTGTTGACCCTCGCCCGGTTTCTGTTGTTCCTGGCCGGGCTGTTGGCCTTGGCTGTTTGGATTGTTTTGGTCATTGTTGTTTGCCTCGCGTCCTTGAGCCTTCTGACCAGAAGGATCCCGAGCGTTGAGTTCTGCGTCAAGCTGCCGTTTTGCGCGTTCTAATTCAGCAAGAGCTCGCCTCAACGATTGTTCCTCGCTCCCCAACACGTCTTCCGATGCCTTCTCGATATTCTCTTTCAGTTTCCGAACTCCATCGTTCAATTCGTTGGATGCCCGGCGCGCAGGCTCCTCGAGTCCACGTTCGACAAGAATCGGTATCTGATCCATGCGTTGCTCAAGTCCCTTCTGTTTGCTTTCACGAAAGGACTCGTACAGTTTCTCAGCCAGCAGCGGTTCGCTTGACTCGGCTTCAGAAACCGTTTCTTGCATCTTTTCTAGCAATTCCTTTAGTTCTTTCTTTTGTTCTTGCCATTCCTTTCTCATGGACGGTTCTGTTGCAGAATCCCCGTCAGGACGCAATGGTGATGCCGATTCGTCCTTGGGATTCAGTGAGTTCGCTTCATCGGATTTTGGATTGGTCGATCGATTTGCAAATGGCACTTTTTGATCCAGCTTTTTTTGCTGTTCCTCTATCCGTTTTGCATCCTTGACCAAATCTCGCATCGTTTGCTCGAGCTGGTTCGACGAGGTCTGACGCAGTTGCTCCTTTGTCTCATCCATCTGTCGCTGAGCGCGTGTGCCGGAGGAAAGGGCAGGAGACGTATCGCCTTTGGATAGAGCCTCTGACGACTTTTGCATATCGTTTCGAGCCTGCTCCATTTGCTCACGAGCTTCCTGCATTGCTTGGCGATTCTCTGGTTGGTTCATGCGTTCCAAGACTTCGTCCGAGTCACGCAACAACTCTTCTTGGTTTTCCCGCAATCGCTTCAACTGCTCCGCGAGCTCCTTCTTGGTTTCCTCGGTTTTAGCTTCTTGCAAAGCGGTTTCGAGATTCTTGATTTGTTCGTTAAGGTCTTCTTGACGCTTTGCAAGTTCAGCAAGCCGATTCATCACTTGCCGCGTCTCACGTTCCGCCGAAGGTTCTGCTGCGTCTGCCTTTTGCTCCAATTCATACCGATTCTCGTTATCCTCCAACTTCAACTGATCGATTTGTTGCTGACGATTTCTCTGAGAAGCGCTCTTCGACGATTTCTGCTGTTGCTGCTGCGATTGAACAATCTGGTGTTCTCGAGCACGAAGTCTCAACAACCCCTCGTATACTTCACGTTCTTTACGGAGAGCACCTCGCAAAGACATCAGATCGGAATCAATCGAAGCCGTTCCGAGCAAGTCTTTGGCTGCAGCCATTGCATCTCGCACTTGCTCAAGATACTTCTCGGAACGCGGGTCCTCGATTTTTTCAGCCAGCTTGTCTGTCATTTCAAAGGCTTCCTGCTGCGACTCCATCAAAAGCTTCGTATCGTCGGCGAACGTCTTGCTGATCGACTTGGGCTTTTCGCGTCGAATGACATTCCAGGTTCCGCTGATAATTTGCTTTTGAAGTTCGGCTAACTCCTCGGCCTTCTTCGCATTTTCACTTTGCTGCTGTTGCTCTTGCTGTTTTTGTTGCTCTTTCGACATGCTCTCACCCTCACGGAAGATTTCCTCAAAGGGTCGAACCTCTGCAAAAAACATGTCGCCATCGACTCGCCGAATTTCGCCATCGCGGTCGATATCCTCAGCCCAAAAATAGTAACTAAGCAATTGATCCGGTTTGGCTTGCAATGATTCCATATCAATTAAGTGCGACAACTCTACTTTGCCAGCTTTAGCTTCAGCAACCGGAATCGTCACTTCCGTTGCATCCGCATCCCCAAGCATAAAAGTCAAACCGGAACGTTGTACCCCGAAGTCGTCCTTGGCAGTCGCTTGCATCTCCAATTCTTGCAATGGAGAAACGTTTTGATCTTGTGCTCGAACTAGTTTTGTCTCTGGAGGCCGGTTCGGAATCACTTTGGCCGACAACTCTTCTTCAAATTTCGTAGCCCTCTGGTCCTGGTCAACCAACCTAACTTTCCATCGTTGCGAATCCGTCATTACGAAACTCGCTTCGTACGTTAGTGGATCGTCTTTGGTGGCGACCAACGGTGTCGTGTTGCCCGTTTGGTCGACAAGTTCCGCAACCGAAACGGGTTTGTTTAGTTGGCATTTCCAGGTCAACGTGGCTCCATCCACGACCGAAACGCGGCGAGTGTCTGCAATCTCCTTGATCCCCAATTTAGAATAGTCTGGGGATTCAATCTTTGCATTGCTTTGAGTTAGAGTTGGATACTCGAAGACCTTGATCTTGAAACTTGAGCTAGCTCCCGTCAGAAAATCAATTCGATATTTTTGGTCGATTTGGATGTTGCGCAAATAGCCGCCAAACAATGGATCCTTTAGGCTACGCTGCATCGGATGACGGGCTATTTCGCCTGCCTTGCCTTCCGAATCGATCCAAGCCTCATCCGGAACGTCACTTGCAAATCGAACGCTGACCACAACATCGCTGCCACGCTCGATTTCAGTATCCCCTGGCTCAACGTTAAACGAGCCGGAATCTACCATCAAAGCCTCTTGTTTTTGAATGGAACTTTTCGAGACGCTTTCGTTCGAATAGACAAAGAAGCATGTCACCACAGCCAAAGCAAACGCCAAAAATTGAGACGTCCATGCGCCGATTATGCTACGAGTACAAATTGTTTGGCTCCAATCGTTTGAGCGAGAGTGGCTGATAGTCTCGTCGACCAAAGATTTTCGTAAATAGCTGGAAGTGCTTGATTCAACAGGTTGGATCGCAGTAACCAAGCGTTGCTTGAGCGAAGGAAATTGCTCCTCGATCCTGTTGGCAACCCAACGCCGATCGCGATAAGCCATATTACATGCCAACCATAGACAGGCGATTACGCCAAAGGTGCCTAAGATAAACCAACCGCTGAGTTGAGGAAGCATGCCGAGCGGTGAAAACAAAATAGCTGCTACAGCAACGAGCAACCAGCCGCCGGCGAGTAACTTTGCGAAACGGACCGTTCGGAAACGGTTTGCAACGCGTGAGAGTAAATATGCAATTTGCGGATCCATGCTTAACCTGCCTTACGTATGCACAATAAAGATTCCAAACCAATGACACTTATGACACCTACAATGATCCAACGCCACCAACCTTGTTGAGATTCGAGCTCGACAGCTCGTAACTGCCGTCGCGCCGTATCATCGCGTTTTGTTGGTTTGCCGTCAGCTATCACAACGCCCAGTTTCTCCAAACGTTCCAAACCGCCAACCGAAGTGTTGCTTTCCGATTCCATTAAATTCACGGCTAGTTTGGATTCTGCTCCGTCTGGATTTATTTGACGATAGACGCCTGGCTCGGAAAACACAATCATCCTGCTGGTTTTTCCATCAATCACTTCTGCTTTAACTTCTGTGCCGGCGGGATCTAGAATTCGATGATCCTCAGGGATTTCCAGAGACATGCCTACTCGATAAGACGAAGGATCGTTTACAACTGGAGTTGCCAATCGATACAAACCGGAAATAAGAGGCACAAATTTAGTAGACAATGCAAGTTGGCTTTCATTCGGTTGCCAGCCAGCCATAAGAATCCAGACCTTGCCACGCCCCTGTTCTTTGCAAATAAACGCTGGCGATCTGTCATCGAATTTCGCCAAAATCCGCCAATCGTCAAGCTGTTGCGATTCGAGCCGGCGATGCCTCCAAAAACGTATCTTTGAAAAATCGTTGAATTTGGAGTCCGAAAGATCGGCGAATAAGGGATGTTTGAAATCAACCGATTCAAGCATCGCGTACTGCCGAACGCGTGCTTCAGTGACTTTGCTATTGTTCATCGCCGTGAGTTTCTCGAGCCCTGACGTATAGTCGTAGAGCTTGTTACTAGCGTCACCTGAGTTTGCCACCGCCAGCGCATCCCAAACCCAGAGTAGATTGCCACCCTGATTTACATAAGCCGCCAGGCCATTTAGATCCGAGTCGTTCAGTTCATGGGACGCAACAATCAGCGGAGTATTGTCGACAGATGGCCATTGCTCTGACGAAGCCGGTTCCCTAGATTGAAACACGACCGTTCGGGCTGCGTCACTCATAGGTAACTGGCGTAGAAAATAGCCAAGCGACTCGTCTGGTGCTCTGGAGGCTGATTCAATACATAACAATTTCGACTCAATTGGTTCACGTCGGCTCGTGTAGAATCGATTGTCAAAATCTGAACCGTCCCCTTCCAATTGCAATACAACGGATCCAGTTGGCGGCATTGGCATTCGCACCGTCAACGAGCTTCCCGATGGTACTTGACAAGGAGTACGGGAACTTTCAATTGGTCGCATTTGTTCATCGAGCCAGTGCAATCGCAACGATTCCGTGTTCGAGTTGGCGTTGTTGGTAACGCGAACTCGCAGCTTTTCGGCGTCGGAGGTTTGTGATGCGTTAATGGTAGTGGCCAGCAAATGTGCTTCAGTCCCGCTCGGCAAGCGGGACCTATCCGGCAGGCGGGACCTACTTTCTGACTCATCGAGGCTTAGCAAAGACGCGCGAGCATTTCCCTTTACCGCCGGCTCCACGCGTTCAATGCGAACTTTGCAGGAGGGGGGCCAAGTGTATTCCGCCAGTCTCTCGACCTCGGCACCATTCTGGAAATCAGTAACTACGACAATTTCACTTGCCGTCGCGTTCGAATCCGAGGAAGAATCCCAGTCGGTCTGGAGCAGATCAGCCGCTGTCAGCAACGACAATCCTAAATCAGTGTGCAGCCAAGTTGGAGCAACACCTTGCAACGCTGCGATCGCTTGCTGTTGTCGCTGTGCCGCTGGAGTTTGAAGGGCACTGTCAATCGCGACTAGCGGACGCAACGTACTGTCAAACTGATAAACCGAAATCGCGTCCGTAGGCCCTGACTGCCGAATGATGTGCTCGGCTCGCTGAATGGCAGATTTCCACAAACCGTCGCGTCGCATACTCGCACTAGTATCAATCAAAAGCATTCGTTGCGATCCGATTCGATCCGCATCCCTATCCGCCGGCTTGTTCCAATACGGGCGTGTGAATGCAAATGCCAGCAAAGCGATCGCCGTGGCTCGCATCAGCAACAGCAACCATTGGTCGAGAGTGCTTTGCTTAGTCAACCGCAGTGGAGTTGGATCTAAAAAAATAAGCGAACTCATCAGGATTCGCTCCTTCGGACGCCGCCGAATCAAATGAAAAATGATTGGCAATGCGACAGCCAACCCGGCCAATGCATATAAAGGAGCTAAGAAACTCACCGCTGGCCTCCAGTCGAAACGGAACCTCGCATGGCCGATCGAGTCCTTGGGCGACCGATACTTGAACGTTGTTGGCGACTTAGGAAGTCAAACAGGACGTGCTCAACCGATTCATTGGTTTGGAGTGAAGTCCATCCAATACCGAGTTGACCAGCCAGCTCTAAAAGCGATTCCTCGTGTTTCCGAAACTTGGTTTGGTAGGATGCTTTTGCAACGATGGGATCGACATAGATCTCACGGCCGGTCTCCAAGTCTTGAAGCATACTGGCTTTTTCCAAATCAAGCGACACTTCACTTGGATCGAGTACTCGCAAGAGGACGACTTCATGACGACGTGCGCGAATCATCGACAACGGTATCCGAAGCGATTCTGCAGGCACCAGGAAGTCAGAAATAATAATGACAAGACTTCGTTGTCGCACAATGTCGGCAAGATGCTCGAGCGGACGCTGCAAATCGGTTGACGCACCGGACGACGGCTTCTCCAACAAAGATAGGATTCGTTTTAGCTGGCCCGTACGGAAGCGGGCTGTCAACACATCCGAAATGTCTTCGTCAAAAGTCAAAAGACCGACGGCGTCTCGCTGAAGTGTTAGGTAGTAAGCGAGTGTTGCCGCAACAGTCCTGGCATAATCGCATTTGGTATAGGCGAGCGAACCGAAGTCCATCGATTTGCTCTTGTCGACCACCAAATAACATCTACGATTCGTTTCGTCTTCGAATTTCTTTATGTAGTACCGATCGCTTCGAGCGAACAGTTTCCAATCGATGGTGCGTGGGTCGTCGCCAGTACTGTAGGGCCGATACTCGCTAAACTCGACAGAGAAGCCATGCAACGGACTTCGGTGGAGGCCATTGTGAAAACCATCGACCACCGACTTGGCTCGGAGCTGGAGATTTTTGATCCGCATCAAGGCTGACATGTCGATCCAGCGTTCCATGGCCGAACCACCGCTCGGCGAACTCATATCCGCGGTCGATGTGACACCGGAACCACTGCTGGAAATCGGATTGGCCATCCTTACTTGACCTCAACCAACAGACGATCGACACAATCCTCAACGGAAACGCCCTCGGCCTCGGCTTTGTAGCCAAGCAACAATCGGTGCCGCATGACCGGATGCACCAGCGCCCGAATGTCTTCCATTGAGACATGGGACTGGCCATTTAGAAGCGCGCGAGCTTTAGCACCGAGAACTAACATTTGAGCCGCTCGCAATCCTGCACCCCAATTGATCCATTGATTCACAAACGCTGGCGCTTCCGGGCGGCCTGGTCTTGATGCAGCAACAAGTCGAACCGCGTAGCCAGCAACCTCCTCGGCAATCGGCATGCGACGCACCATCGCATGGAATTTCAAGACGTCCTCACCCGTAAACAACGCATCAATCTTTTCTGGAGTCTTGCTGGTCGTATCTAAAACGACTTGCAATTCATCTTTGAATGGCAAGTAATCGATCATAACATTGAACATGAATCGATCCAGTTGCGCTTCAGGCAGGGGATATGTCCCCTCCATCTCAATGGGATTCTGGGTAGCCAATACGAAGAAGGGTTCTGGCAACGCAAAGCGTTTTCCGGCAGATGTTACTTGATGTTCTTGCATGGCTTCAAGGAGTGCAGCCTGTGTCTTTGGCGGCGTTCGATTGATTTCGTCCGCCAAGATCACGTTTGCAAAAACTGGCCCCTTGACGAATTGCAAGGCCCGTCGTCCATCAACTTCGTCAAGGATCTCTGTTCCAGTAATGTCGGCGGGCATCAAATCGGGTGTAAACTGAATTCGCCGGAACTCCAGATGGAATACTTGGGCAACGCTTCTTACCAGCAGTGTCTTTGCAAGGCCAGGCGCACCTGTGATGAGACAATGCGCACCCGAAAAGAGGCAGATCAGGAGCTGCTCAATGACATCCTTCTGACCGACAATCGACTTGGAAAGCTCCGCGTCGATTCTGGCTCGACCCTCGCGTATCTGTTTTACAATCGCTGCTTCTTCGTCGTATTTTTGAGTGACCGTGCTCAAGGTTAAAATCCAATTAGTTGTTAGTTGTTAGTTGTTAGTTGTTAGTTGTTAGTTGTTAGTTGTTAGTTGTTAGTTGTTAGTTGTTAGGCGTAAGCCTTATTCCTTAAGCCTTAAGCCTTTTCCTCAATGTGTCATGGCGTATGTCACGATATTGATTCCGAGTGGATAGGCCTTTTTGACGGAGAACTCTTCGAAGTACCAAGGGTCTTCGCCTTCACGTTCCCAGCCGTCGCCCAAGTCCGTATTGTGGCATATGAAAACCATGATGCGATTTGCATCGTCCCGAATGCCGCGATAGTGAGGAATGCTATTATCCGATCCCTCGTAGGTGCGTTCCCATGTTACCCCAGAATACCGACCACTCTGGGCATGACCGATACTTGGCACTTGAGGCTTTTCCTTTAAGTCGTAAACGCAATGAAAAATCTCGTGCTCCAGTGGAATTTCGGCTGGTTCTCGATCAGGAAAAACGCGTTTGATCTCTCGATAGAAATTATCGTACTGCATGTCACCCCAAAAATCATCAACCATTAGAAAACCACCGTTCAGAAGATACCGCCGCAATGCAACCACTTCTTCTGGATGGAACTCCAAGGCACCTGGTTCGATGATATAAACGAAAGGGTAGTCAAACAGCGTCGGGTCCGTCAGTTCTAAAACAATAGGTTCTGGATTCACCTTCATCGATGTCAACTGCTGAAGTCGCAGAGAGAAGTTTAAGTCGCTGTCCCGGAAATCAGTCGCCCATCCACCACCACCGCGACCATATCCGTTGTATCTGGAGTCATACTTAATTCTAACAAACGTAAACAAGTCTTTGCTAAATTGCTTATCGACATCCCAGGTAGGAACTCCGTTCCGACCTTCCGATTGCCAGTCGCTATTCCGACCGCGGCGCCCCCATTGTGCTAAGACAGCCATCGCAAGCATGGCTGTCAGTAACGACGCAAGGACTATACTTCGATTCGAAATTCCATTCATCGTTCTTCCGATCCTTTCGTTGTTACCGATGGCTGAGTCGATTTCGAGATCTTTACAAGCAACTCCAACGCAGCCCGATAGCGGGGTGATTCCTCCAACGCCATTAACACTTGTCTCTTGGCAAGCTCCGTGCGACCGAGCGACAGTAGCGATAATGCCAATCGGTAATGGATGTTTGCCGGATCCGTAGGCTGCAGTTCGAGACTAGCCGAAAGCGATTCTGCTGACTTGGCCGCGTTTCCTAGTTTTTCATAAGTCAGTGACCGCAATTGCTGAAGGTCACTTCGAATAGGATTGATTGCCTGCATTTGCTCGCACCACTTTTCCAGTGAAGACCAGTCGCCACGCTTCTCATCAATTTCGATAAGCCTAAGCAACGCTTCGCGGCAATCGGAGGAACGCTCCGTCAGCTCTACTAAAGCGAAGCGCTCTTTGTCTTGATTCTCTTTGCCTCGGTGTATGCTGGCCAAAATCGCATAGACTCCTTCGTTGGAACTCTCGTCAGGCAACATGGCTCTCAGCTTTTCTCCAATGACTAAGGCCTCGTCCCATTTTTTTGCACTTATCAATGTTTGGCATTTGTTACGTAATCCCCAGTACGAATCAGGGTGCTCCGTCAACCAAGCTTCAACTTCGACTTTGTCCTTAGGATCTGCCCGCTCAAAATCGACGCCCTCACCATATTTCGCTGCCAAGGCCATCGCGTAATCGCGAAACTCACTGTCAAGCAGTTCCAAGGATCCAGGCGCACGCTTGAGCGCTTCTGACGCAGGCATACCGATCGCGAGATCCTCAAGTAGACGTCGCATCACGGCAATCCCATACTTTTCAATCCAGTATTCCACCACCAAAGAAGATTCATAATAAGCAAACTGCAAGTGCAGGGGTGTCTTGGGTTGCAAAAACGCTCCGCTGAGTTGACTCACGGGTACAAAACCGGTGCCGAGAATCATTTCGCGATACATTGGGTCCATTGATTGTCCCCAAGTTAAATCTCGCTGTCGCTCTTCGTAAACCGATATTCCTTCTGAAAGCCACCGCGGCATTTTGTTTTTCGTTTTTTGTAACGTTACCACATGGCAGTATTCATGCCAAAGTACAGATTTCCAGTTGGAGTCGACATTCAGTGCAGCAGGCGAATTCGCGGTGATCAAGCGGCCGAAGCAAACGCCCAAGAAACCTTCGCCACCTGGTAATCCAAAAGTACGAATCGCAAATTCCTTTTGCTTTGGAAAGATTTCGACGTAGATTGGTTCCTCTAGCTGAACGGAATATTTTTTCGTCAGAACTTCTCTTGCTTCGCTTAACAGTTTCACAACATCTTGGCCATAGATTTTGGCCTCGCGGGTGTCCATTCGAATGACAAAACCGGGAGCTTCAAGTGTTGCGAATTTTTCCAGTTCGGCCTTAAGTTGCTTCAGATTATATATTGTAACTTCGTAAGGATCTTTTTTACGGACGTCTTCTACAACGGCCCAGCCAGTACCTGTTTCGCCTAACCTCAAGAGATCTTGCGCTAATTGAGTCTTCGCAGGAGTGTAGTCCTCATCCGCCACCAACGCGCGACGTTGGTAATCGACCGACTCGGAAAATCGATAGTGCATCGACAACTGTTTTCCAATGGTATAATCGACCTCTGGATTGAGAGCCCACGGGAGAAGCGCCTTCCTTCTCGCTTTCCCTTCCGCTTCATATCGGCCTTGAAGATGGGCAATGGCTGCCCTCAAAGCCCAGAGTTTAGGCAGCTTTGGATTAACCTTTTCGACTACGGCCAAAACACTTTCGGCGGTTTCAAAGTCTTCCGCCGACATCCTCGCTTCCGCGCGATGGATCAAACTTGGGATAAATCTTGGGTTTAACTTAAGAGACTCGGCGAAGTAAAGGCTTGCTTTTGCTGGATCGGTCGCATTCCAACTCTTGCCTAGTAGATAGAAGATTTCAGGGTCGGTTTCGTCTATATTAACTGCTTTGGACAGGGCTTGCGAAGCGACCTTATCGTCATTTTTTTCGATCGCCATTCTAGCGGTTGCAAGATGTGCCTCAACCACATCGGCTTGAGCACCAAACTTAACGCCTTGGTCATAGCAATCCTTAAGAACTTCCTTAGGGTCTTCACCCCGAGCGAGGAAGAAATCTCCAACCGGAACGATGTCGCTCTTATTGTTAAATCGCCAAGCACTTCTTCTTAGCATCGAATCTAGATAAGCAATCTGGTCATTCGCTTTGGCGAGCGAGTTGTTCATCTTGTAAACACGCACACCGAGGAGCCTCATCCGAATACTATCCGGGAATCGCGTTAAGGCTTTCTCGTAAGAAAGCAACGCGGCAGGATAATCGCCGGTCGACAAATAGGCTTCGATAAGCATTCGGGGCCACAGTTCGTTCCAAACCCCTTTGTCCACTTGTTCGGCAGCCAGCTTAATGCAAGCCTCATATTCGCCGGTCCGATAGAGGTTCTTAACATCATCGATATCGGAGCATTTTGAGCGGGCAGCGAAACAAAGTAGAATAGCCAAACACAGCAGCGGGCTAACACTTGTTAAGCGACAAATGTTCGGCTGAAGACAGCCGAACCTAAGTGAGAAATTTCTCGCTATCCATGCAAATTTTAAGCTACAACACGCCACAAGTTAGGTTCTCGTCAGTGCGAAATTAAGCCGATCCTAGGATCTACCTCCTTCACAATAACCGTTCGGCGCCAATTTCGCAGCACCACACCCGGAAAAAAACTGGAATCTAGTCCGTGCTTGGCCTTGGGTTAAAAAATTACCTGACAATTCAGCGTGAGAACCGAAACTACTAATGTTAGCCGGTGTTTTAATGCGTCATGAATGGTCGGCTCTCAGCTTCTAGCAATCAGCTTCAACAGAATCGAAGTGGATGGGAGTGAAAGATTGCAGCTGGATTGACATGGAGACAATTCTATATTTTTTGTAGAACGAAGCTGCCGAATCATCTATTGCTTACGCGAATTTCGGTTTCGCTGATCTGCTCAACTATGACCGTAGCGTTGGCGAAAGACTTCGGAATAACCAGTCGAGCTTTCGAGTCCGTTGTCCGGGTGCCACAAAGAATCAAATCAAAACAACCGCGGAATTAGTTCAGCTAACCATTGGAACGTGATTCTCCAAATAGTCGCGATGTGCGAAGAAGTTTAATTCTCGCTGTTCTGCGTTCGTGGAACGCCATTTTTTCAACTCCAAGATCCTTCGGCGGGCGCGCTCATCGGAGTCCAATCCGTAAATCCGAATTGTAGTCTTTGCACGAGTTTGTAAATTTGCTTCAGCGAACTGATTGGGCCCTACATGGCCTGTTGTATAGTCGAATTCGAACCAATCCGACCAACGATATCCGGGCTGATCGGGCGCGAGCAATTCCTCGGTCCATTCTTCTTGCTTAGAAGATTGGCACTTTTCACAACAATAGTACAGGTTGCCCCACTCGAAAGCCAAACCAGGAAAAGTCGACTTCGGACGGAAGTGCTCAATCGGTTCGTTCGACTGTCCTTCTAGCGGAAATGAATCGCAGAAAGAACAGTGTCCATCAGTCATCGCGCGTAGCAGCGGCAAAAGCCATTCGCGAGCTGATTTGTTTTCGTGTTGATACCACGTAAATGTTGCGTTCGGATTTCGTTCACGAAGAGCAACCCACTGTTGCGCCCACTGATCCCCTTTTAACAACAAGACTTCAGGAACCGCAGTACGAACGAATCCTCTCATTTATCAGAGCGTCCCGTGACAGAAGCAAGTTGACGATCAAACTGCGCTAGTTCTCTTGCCATCATATCCATAAGCGACTCGCTACGTTCCGATATTTCTAACGCCAACGCTCGCATCGCTTCAATGTTCGTTTCCGTCGGTATTCGCTTGGCAATATCGCGGACCGAACGGAATAGCGCTAGTTGCTCTTCTGTTTCGACATCGTACCATTCTTGGACACCAAGAATGTCTTGAACGACATCCAAATAGGTATCGCCTTTACTGCACGGCTTCGCGGGGTCAACCGTAACCACGCCTTCATCATCCGCGCGAAGGACGTAGTAGAAGCCGTGATTCACGGATGAGATAACAAACGGAGAGTGGGTGGCGACAAAGATCTGTGCCTTCGGCAATAGATGCTGAAGCGCCGGCATCAGTTTACGCTGCCATGCTGGATGCAAATGACTTTCGGGCTCATCAACAATCAGTACTACTGGCAGATCCAGAGGGTTTTCCTCTGCAGGATGAAAGCTCTCAATCTTCGCAACACATGCGACTAGCCAACCGATGATCGCACGCAGACCATCGGGTAGCTGGCTGAGAAACATTCGCTTCTCTCCCCACGTTACTCGCAACTGGAGTTTTGGGGAATCCTCGACGACAAAATAGAAGTCGCGTCCAGTCACATGGGAAACCGCTTTTTCTAGCCGATCAGCAATACGCACGTTACGATTTAACGACTCACTAGGGCGACTAGCGATATACATTCCAGCACGTATCTTTAGATTGGCCATACATTGGCCGAACAAGGCATCTTCCGCTTGTAGACGTTCGAATCGAAGATTGTCTTGGGGCTTTCCGAATGAGACTGGTCCTAAGGGCTTTATCTCCGCATCGGAAATTCTCGCAGAACCACGAAATGCTAGTGCTAGTGCGCTTTCGCCCGCCTCAGTGACAAGCAACTTTTGTTCTCCACTCTGGACGCTAACACTTTTGAGTTGTCCGTGAGTGACAAGTTCGTCAATCAGTTGTGATTTCTGATTTGCCGCACAAGCAAGGATTTGGTTGTTCGGAACCCCGTATATCGAGATTGAGCTTTTGTCGCTTGCAGTTACAAAATTCGTAATATTGCGTTGGACTCTTGCGTCGAGCTCCGCTGAGTTACCGCATGCTGCAGCAAGTAAACTCAACAGCCTTGTTTTACCTGTTCCGTTTTCCCCAACAAATAGGTGAACTTCTCCAACGTTTGGCTCTGAGTTTAGCTCCGGAAATTCTACAACTTGCCTTGCAAATGGCGGCAAGTCGTAGAGGATAGCTGAGTCGATTCGAGTTGTTGGCATTGTTAGCCTTCGAGAAAAGTGCCGCAGCGGGCCGTTGCAGACCTTCACTATAGACTCTTTTGCCGATCGTCTCCAGGGGAAGCTGGATACGAGCGTGCCTGAAACCTACCGAAGAGCGTTCCGATCATCCGGTCACACCCGTGGCGATAGTGGCGATCAGCGAGAAGTGTCAAAAAATCGAAAATATTTTGGCGGACTCACTAGTCGAAATCTACTCTCTACATTATAAGAAGCGTTGACACCGAAAGTGTCGATTCTTTGTAAATTTAAACGAATGAATTCCGTTATTTAGATGAGGAAAAACCATGAATCGAATTGCCTTAATCCTTGCAGCCACCGCAGTACTACTCCTTGCCCCCGTTTCGAACGCGGCAATTTATAACGTCGTCGCAGGTGATCCCATCAAGCTCACGTATGGGCCGCCTGTATTCATAACGGTGGTGGTAGGCGAATCGTTCACTTTGAATGCAATTGCACCACCGACTACGGCGCCTTCCGGTTTTACCTGGCGCGATCCAGATATTGGAATCGCTCGCTTTGGCGGAGTGATTCTTGGATATGGTGATACTCTCACTACCTCGAAAAGGGTGGTTGGAACGTCCCGAATTACCCTGACTTACTCGCTCAATACGGGTGGACGGTTCTATCGCACTGCCATCACAATGGTCTACATCACGACAGTTGCGCCATAAAGCAGTCGGGGGACATCATCAAATGGGTCCATCAAAGGGGTCGGCCTCTTTGATGGGTTTTGGGGCTGGCAATCGAATCGGTTTACGTCCACGTGGACGCATTGTTGATTCAAGGTTGAGTCTTCTGGCGACCGATTCCACACAACCCTCTTCGCCAAGCCGTTTTCCACGCTGAGCCGACAAACAAACTACTGCCATCCATTGCCTAGCGCTAATGACCATTGGGAGCATGCACCAGCGAAAAGTAGTCTCAACAGCGCGGCCGCGATGCTTCGCGCCTTCTTGGAGAATACCTCCCAAGAATCTTTTCCTTCAGATCGTACACTTGATACCGTGACCTAGCGGAGTGATCTTTAGCAAATCTCCGAAAATCCTACTTTATCGAAAGATATTGTTTGTTCGGCACAGTTTAAGGGCTAGAGTTCCGCGTCACAGAAATGTGTCAAGTTGACTTGAAGTTAGGAATTGCGTTTCAGCGAAGCGATTCAACCGAATATCCTGGTTGACACGATACTGATGACGCAAAGATGCTACGTTCGCGTCCCTCTTCTATCACTCCTGAAAACATTGGTATGGGATAAATTCATGAGTATCGAAGACACCGAATTGCTCAAAGAATTCGCAGTTGAATCTCAAGAGCATCTCTCTGACATTGAGAATCAACTCCTGACGCTTGAATCGCAAGGTGATCACATGGACGTCGCCTTAGTAAATACTGTCTTTCGAGCGATTCACTCAATCAAAGGTGCGGCCGGATTCATGGGCTTGGAAACGCTCGGTGGGTTGGCGCATCGAGCCGAGGAAGTGCTGAATCGGCTTCGAAGTAAAGAACTTCGACCAACGTCGGTCGTAATCAATACACTTTTGAAGGCAACCGATAGGCTAAAGGATCTCATCGACAACATCGAATCGTCAAACGAAGCCGACGTGACCGATCATCTAGTTGCGCTGGAACGCATTCTTAATGGCGACGAAGAACCTGTATCGACAATCCTCGCTGACACGCCCGTCGTCGTAACGAATGGGCCGGAGGTTCAAACGCTTTCCGATGAAGCCTTGCGAGAATTTCTGGTCGAATGCTTTGACAATCTCGAACAAGTCGAACGCGATTTGCTAACGCTTGAACGCGATCCAACAGCGGAATCAGTTATCAATAGCGTGTTCAGGAACATCCACACCATCAAAGGATCAGCCGGCTTCTTGGGATATACCACACTCGAACGAGTCTCCCACGTCACCGAGAATCTGCTCGGCAATGTACGAGGTGGCCAGACTTCCATGGATCGAGAAGCCTGCGAAGTGATGTTTAAGTCTGTGGATGCGATCCGCAAGATCTTGAAGTCGATTGAAGAGACTGGCAACGATCGAAGCGAGTCTTACGAATCGCTTGTATCTGCCTTAGAGGAACTTACCGCTTCAAAGTTGGCCGGTGCGCCTACGCCACCCAAACCAACAATGGTTTCAGCCGTCCCTCCTATTACCATCAATAAACCTCCGGTAACCCAAGTTGAAACAGCGACCCCGATATCTGTTTTATTGCCAAATCAAAATACAGCACCGGCGGCACCAAAGGCAATGCACGCGAAGGCCCTAGAGAAAAACAGTAACTCCGGTGCGTCGACTTGTTCTGCATCTTCGAATAACGAAAGCTCGGCCGCCGACAGCACTATTCGAGTCGATGTCGCTTTGCTCGACAAGCTCATGACTCGCGTCGGTGAATTGGTGCTGGCTCGTAATCAGATTCTTCAGTTCAACAGCACGATCAACGACAACGCGCTCTATGGCGCGACTCAGCGATTAAACTTGATTACCACCGAACTGCAAGAAGGAGTCATGAAGACTCGTATGCAACAAATCGGAAATGTGTGGAGCAAATTCCCGCGGCTAGTACGCGACTTGGCCACCATGTGCGAAAAAGAAGTTCGTATCGAGATGGAGGGGAAGGAAACCGAGCTCGACAAGACGATCATCGAGGCGATTAAAGATCCGCTTACCCACTTGGTTCGAAATACAGTCGACCACGGAATTGAAAAGCCGGAAGTACGTAAGTCGGTCGGCAAGCCAGTCGAGGGTTGTTTAACTCTCAAGGCGTATCACGAAGGTGGACAAGTCAATATCGAGATCGTCGACGATGGGGCTGGAATCAACATCGATCGCGTCAAATCGAAAGCCATCGAAAAAGGTTTGATTACTACCGAGCAAGCTGCCAAAATGCCTGATCGCGAAGTTGGGCAGCTGATCTTCTTGCCCGGCTTCTCAACAGCAGAAAAAGTCTCCAACGTTTCGGGACGAGGCGTCGGAATGGACGTTGTCAAAACCAACATCGAGAAAATCGGCGGGACAGTCGATATCCAAAGCAAACAAGGCTTTGGGACGACCATCAAGATCAAGATCCCCTTGACGCTGGCAATTATTCCGGCCCTGATCGTCACCAGCGACAATGACCGGTACGCTATTCCGCAAGTCAATTTGTTGGAACTAGTGCGGCTGGAAGGCGAACAAACCAAGAACGGCATCGAACGCATTCAGGGAGCACCCGTATATCGACTTCGCGGTCGACTCCTGCCTTTGGTCGATCTACGACGTGAGCTCGGGATGGTCGATCATGCACTGCAATCGGATCGCGATGTGATCAACATTGTTGTGCTTCGAGCAGATGACCGTAACTTTGGGTTGGTAGTAGACCAAATCAATGACTCGGAAGAGATCGTTGTAAAACCACTCAGCAAACAACTCAAAAATGTTTCCGTCTATTCGGGAACAACCATCATGGGTGACGGTCGCGTGGCATTGATTCTCGATGTTATGGGGCTAGCTCACTCGGCACATGTTATTTCAGGTTCGAAAGATCGCTCTCGAACCGAGACAGCTGATCGAACCAGCGGTCGGTCTCAGGGTCTACAAACACTCTTGGTGCTTGGCGTCGGACCCAATCGGCGTTTCGCATTACCAATCGATCAAGTTACACGACTCGAGAAGATTCCCGTCGATACGGTTGAACGCGCAGATCATCAAGAAGTCGTCCAGTATCGCGGCGAGATTCTTCCGCTCATTCGCTTGTCCGATACACTTGGTGTCGAGTCGACCAATCACGATGCCCAGCTTTTGGATGTCGTAGTGTATACAGAAGATAGTCGAAGCGTTGGTTTAGTAGTCGACCAGATTGTCGATATCGTCGAGACGGAATTGTCGAACGTTAGACTAGCGCAACGACCGGGCTTGATTAGTTCAGCCGTCATCGACGGCCATGTTACCGATCTCATTGACCTTCCCGCCGTCATTCGCATGATCGACCCATCCTTTTTTGAAAGCCAAACATGATCGCATCGAGACAACTATGCACTTTCAAGCTTGGTGAGAGCTTGTTTGGTGTCGACGCCCAGAACGTCCAAGAAGTCATACGATATCAAGAAATGACGCGTGTTCCGATGGCACCGCCCGCCATTAGTGGTTTGATCAATTTACGCGGTCAAATTGTAACGGCGGTTGATTTAAGAACGCGGCTTGGACTCGAACCTCGTGTTGGGGATAAGTTACCGATGAACGTCGTTGTTCGAAGCGATGACGGCGCGGTGAGTTTGTTGGTCGATCAAATTGGCGACGTCGTCGAAGTCGATTCCGACAATTTTGAAGAACCACCGGATACGCTTCGCGGCTCGGCACGCGACCTGATTCGGGGAGCATACAAATTGGAAGGTCAGCTTTTGTTGTTGCTTGATTGCGATTTGGCAGTTTTAGTACCAGCGGAATAATTCGACTTCAACCCAGGATAAATAAGTGTCCGGTACCTTTTGTGCAAAGCACCCGAAGGGCCGTTCCGGCAAAAGGTACCGGACACTTATTTATCAATCACTACACAATTCATTAAGCGAGTCGACGTCGGGTGCAACCGGCTGAGCGATGGCATTTAAGTTTTCAAGCTGCTAGGAAAAATGAGTCTATGAAGTTGGTTCGATCACCATATATGGCCAATGCTTT
>JAYTVL010000063.1:0-2476 GCA_043744075.1 Pirellula sp.
GCATCATCAAATCGATCGACCTCGGACCATTGAAGACCCAAAGCAAGCCATCCATGGCCCAGATTATGCCTATCTTCGTAAGTCGCAATGCCAATCTGAATGAGATGCTGCAAGGCGTCGATCGACAATGGGAGATGTTGCTCCATTTTCTCTCGATCTTGCAACTGTTCGTACCTTGTAATGAGGTTGTTACGTTGCGTGACTATCCATCGACGATATTGGCGGTGCTCAGGATTGATTCCGATAGCGATCAGTTCGTGCCTCAGAGCCTCTTCATATTGCTCGACGCTGTCGCCAATCGACAGGCCATTTCCCATATTGTTCAAGCAACCTGCCAGATAATGCTGAATCTCGGCTAGTCTAGGGAAATCCGATTCCAGTTGCGTTAATAACTCGCTTGCACGATTGAATTGAGCCATTGCCTCAGAGGCTTTTCCTGACGAACGCAAAGCGCCGCCAAACGCATGTGCGGCGGTAGCGAAACCAAATCGATAGGAAGCGATCTCGGGATGATCGGCAGCGAGCTGTTGAAATTGGCCAACGCATTCCGACAGCTGACGTTCCGCCTCTGCGTGTCGTCCCAGACGTTCAAGCTCCTCTCCGTACTGCCAACTGGCACGGGCCAGCATAGCTTGCCCCTGTGCGCCTGCGGACGCTTGAATACTGAGATCATTCAAGTCGGTCAAAGCAGAAGTCAACAGCGTCAAATTCTCAGCGGATACCGCAGCGGCAGCCAAATTCAACCGGCATTCCGCATGCGCGCCGCGAAAGTCCAGAAACGGGAAAAATGGGGTTGCTGTCCAATCCGCAGGTTCCTCATTATTAAGAGTCGCCAATAAAGCCAAGCCAGTTCGCTGATATTGCTCCGCATCCGTCGTTGTTAATACCTGAGCCAGCATGGCACCTACTCTTGCATGCGCACACGCTAAGCCGAAAGTGTAAAGGGAGTCCTCCGGTTCAGACTGATGAAGCGAGCTGAACTGAGCGATCGCCTCCCCACCTTTTTCCTTGGCCTCTTGGATGCGACCGGTGTCGTAGTACAGTTGGGCCATGGTTAAGCACGCGAAGGATGAATTAAATTGAAATCGTGGCGTTCCGTGCCGCAAGACAAGTTTTTCCCAAAGCTCAATCGATTGTTGCAGCAATTTTTCTTGCATCGCATAATCGAATTGCTGCCCGTGGAACACGCCAAGACGATAGTTAGAATTCGCGAGCTCGCTTTGTAAGTCAACTTTCAAATCCACTTTGGCAACCGATGTTTGGACAGCCATGTACGACAACGACCCGATCCCGACAATGGCAGCCGCCACTGCGGCAGTCAATACTGAGGCAGCTAGTCCAACACGAACTCGTCGAATCATTTGGTTCGAGCGTTTGCCTTGCGAAGCGTCGAGAGTCGTTGTCTGTTGGCCAATCAAGAATTGACGCAAATCGTTGGCTAACTCGCTTGCAGTCGCATATCTTGCCTGGGGATCAGAGGCCGTTGCGCGGCATAGGATCGCATCGAGCATTGCAGGAACGGCGGGGTTGAAATGGTTCGTGCGTGATGGGGTGCTGAATGCGATTTTCGTTAAGATCTCGGATGAACCCTCACCGTCGATGTATGGATTCAAAGTGACCAACTCAAACAAGGTCGCCCCTAGCGAATACTGGTCGCTTCGATAATCGACTGCAATGGCACCGTCGCTAACCTGTTCTGGGCTCATGTAACGCAGCGTACCAGTTACGTTCGATTTAATATTACCGTGCGGAGTACCATCACAACTGGCTGCACCAAAGTCGACTAACCACAGCAAACCATCGCTGTCGGCAAGCAAATTGCCTGGCTTGATGTCGCCGTGAATGACATTCTTGGAATGGGCATAATGCAATGCCTCAGCGGCCTGTATGCCCCATAGAGCGACTTTGCGAAAGTATTCATTACTCGAAGGCAAATCATTTGATCGACGCATTTGATCGAGGCATTCAGCCAGAGACGGTCCATCGATATACTTCATCGTGTAGAAATGCGCATCCTGATCGCTGCCAATGCTATACACCGGAACGATATGCGGATGGTCTAGGGCAGCGGCTATATTGGCTTCGGCGCGGAACCGCTCAATCTGCCGTTCGTTCAGTCCGGCACTTGGTGGCAGGATCTTGATGGCAACACGGCGAGAAACGGATGTCTCAATCGCCTCGTACACTGACGCCATCCCGCCTCGCCCAATTTCTCGCAACAGTTGATATTCCTTCGACTGGAAGAATTCGAGTTGCATTGAGCTGGATTCCTGGATGAGCGACAGTGACTTGTACACGAAGTGAGTTAGGGACTGTCCGCATATTAGGCTCCGTTTTTGCGGAACGGCGCAAGCCTGATAGCACTCACTTTGAGCCGTAACGCGCTAGCGCGGATTATTCATGCAAATGCAAACTAAAGTGGCCCCGGCTGCGTATAAGTTGTTAGTTTACAACACCTTACCCGCAAGCACGGAAG
>JAYTVL010000064.1:0-2475 GCA_043744075.1 Pirellula sp.
TTTGGTCCTCCGATTGATTCCACGCTGACAGCGTACAAGGGAGCGCCAGGTAGATTGGCAGGCTTGACTTGGTTTAATCGGCCCTTTGCCTCTCCGTATGAAATGATGATGGTTCCGCTGACCAGTCCTGGGCTATTTGGCTTACACCATTCGGCGTTCACTACAGCGCACAATCGCGACATATTGAGCTACGTGCCAAGTTACCAGACGGCCAATGCTTGGAACGTGAATTTGACCCCTTCCGCGGCCTCACCTGGCTATTGGGCGGTACCGGACGGCACTGGAGGTGCTCAACGTTTAGCGGACTGGCCGCTCCTATTGGAATTTGTAGAGACTCAACCGCCCTTTGCAGATGCAACGAGGAGCTACAATCCTTTCACCATCCTGGGTCTTGCGAATTCGAATTACCCGGCTGATCCGCTATCTCTGCCGGATAGAGTTGCGTCCCGCTTTTTGAACTCGTATTTGATGGCGAATTACACTGGCCGAGGTGAACCCCTGACCGTTCGTGGGCCTTCCCTTTTGGGGCCCTTCAACACGAAGCCGAGTTTCGTAGCAGCGGGCAAGATCAATCTCAATACGATATCGTTTGGTTCGGATGTTCATAGCCGAGCATTGAAGGCCCTGGAACACAATTACTTAACCGGCGTCAATCGCAACACTAAGGAGTTTAGCGATTTGGAAGCTGGATTCCTTCAATCGCGTCAGGGATTCGACAATACTTTGGTACCGCCCAATTTGTTTTTGGGCGCTCCGGTTCCTGGGATGCATCCCGACTATCCCACTCGGTTTGTGGGTGCGTTCCGGCCAGCGATTTCAGCCAATTTAGCGCCTGTTCTGGATAAGACGGCTGCGACAGAAAAAATGCGTAGCAGGTACGGGGTGGAATCGACGTTGCTGCGATCCAATGATCTGACTTTGAATTCGAAAACCATGTCTGCGCTCGAAACGGACGCAATGAATCGCACGCTGTTGTTGCAAGCGAATCCAGTAGCCGATGAGCTGGAAACGACACAACCGTTTGTTCGAATGCAAAGGGCCATGCGATTGCCTAATCTCGTTACCAATCAATCCAATGTCTTCGCGGTTTGGGTTACGGTCAGCCTGTACGAATACGATCCAATCACGGGTTTTGGGAATGAGTACATCGGCGAGAACGGTTTGCCCGAGCGAGAAAGACAGTTTTTCATGATCGACCGAACGATTCCTGTGGGTTACAAGCCTGGTGAGAATCTCAATACAGAACGCACGATTCTTCTTCAACGCAGGCTGCCATAAAGCGAGCGGCGATGTAAAAACTACCAATCACAACCCGAAACGTAAGAGAGGGACCCGCGAAATTGTCCCTCGCTTACACTTCGGGTTGGGATACTCCAATCTGCCGCTCGCCTAAAGGATCGCAACTATGAATATCAACACTTGCTCGAAGAATCGTTGCCATTGTCGTTTCCGATGCCGGTCTGCATTGACGCTGATTGAGGTGATGATCGCGACCACGATCACCCTGCTGATGATGTTAGCATTGGCGCAGGGATTCAAAACGCTCAGTCAAACGATTAGTGAGGGGCGTTCTATGTTGACGCTGAGCGATCAGCTTCGCGGGCTTAGCACATTGCTGCGAAGTGACTTGGAGGGTTGCACCACGACCAGCGATACTCCGCAGTCGGTATTGGCAGCGGCTGGTTACTTTAAGTATTACGATGGGCCTATATCCGATGCAACAGCCACGCTGTTCAATCATCTGCCAGCCCCGACGACGGTTGAGAACCGATTGTCGGCGAGCCGTTGGGGAGACATTGATGACATCCTAATGTGCACGGTTAAAGCCAAACCAGGGCAAGTGTTTCGCGGCAAGGTTCCGTGGGCCTTATTGATTATCGACAGGATGAATTACGAGCGTTTCGAGAAGCCAATTCCAGATCCAAGTTGGACTCCGACTTCGTCAAACATTCCTGATTGGGTCAGTTGGGCGGATGCATGGAGCAAGGATGTAACGATCTCCTCAGAATATGCTGAGATCGTTTGGTTTATGTTGCCCCTCAACGAATTCAATAGCATTGACCCAAGCAACCCGGATAACGCGGTTATCGACGTCGCACCTGGAGTCGATCTCAACAATGACGGAATCCCGGATACCGATGGTATGCCAGATCGGATTGCATTGTGCAGACGGGTACTGTTGATTCGACCGGATCTGAATGTTGCTGCCCCGTCTGCACTGTTTTCCAGTGGTGCCGTAATCGCTGGAGACTATTTGAGCATGCAGCCACTGGTTCCATCGTTAGGAACCCCGAATACGTTTCGATTTATGATGCAGTATCCTTACCAGCGTTGTGACTTGAGTATTCGACCCTTCACGATAACCGACGCGGCTGGCACGTTTCACACGAACAAATGCAATTCCATTGAGGATTTGCAACTCCCGGAAAATCGATTTGCCCACTATGGATTCCCAATTGGGAACAATGGAACGAC
>JAYTVL010000065.1:0-8117 GCA_043744075.1 Pirellula sp.
AAAAGCATTGGCCATATATGGTGATCGAACCAACTTCATAGACTCATTTTTCCTAGCAGCTTGAAAACTTAAATGCCATCGCTCAGCCGGTTGCACCCGGCTTGAATACACTCGAATAACAAGCCCTGAAATACTCTAACATGCCTTGACGAATTTGAAAATGCTTCGCGTGAACCTCAAAGCGTCATTCAGGCGGGTACGCACTTTCCCCTCCAACTTCGCATCCCCTGGCACAATCACTCGCTGCTTGACCAACAATTCCAAGCTTTGAGGTCTTGCGTCATCGGGATCGCTCAAAACCGGGGTATGACGAGCCGTTCGAAGATTATTTAGGGAATCCTTTGCCTCTGATCGTCGATGATTCCTACGCGATGCTTCGAGTTCAAGGATTTGATCTGAGCCCAACACCCTCAGGAATAACGCGAAACAACAAAAACATGACACGCCTTTGGTGCTGCAAGTCAAAGAAGCCCGTGATTACGAAGTCCGTCAGTTGTGTGACATGAAGACGTCGGTAAACACGGAGACCGACAGCCACTGTCAAACGGCTATTCAATCCGAATTTCGTGTCATAAAGTCGACGCTGCAAACTTCGGCAGATTCAAGCGACGATTCGCAAGATCGCAGTGAAAACACTGGTGAAAACGAGAAAAGCCGGGTTTCCCTGTCTTTTTTAGATGGAGGCGGGGGGATTGAACAACCTCCGGAAACACAGGGTTTTCAAGAATTCTAATTTCCGTGAGACAAATCCGACGCGCGCGGTCATGCTGCCTAACATTGAGGCACGCAAATCCGACTTTCTTTCTATCGTCAAACAGTCCATCCGGTCCAGCCTGCAAGCAGTAGAAATGCACTGGTCGCGATTCGCGATACAAAAGTCAACTGAATCATTGACTTCCCTCAAAAAGGAAGAAAAGGAAATCGAAATGATATTTATTCCCGTTTTCCGAGTTCGCACCGATCCTCCAGGCTGGGAAAACCGAAACCAACTTTTGTTCAAATGTAGTCGGCGTCCGTGTACAATGTCCAACGTCGTTAGGTTTCACTCATTTTTGCGCCACTTTAGGAGACAGAGTTTTGCTTTCGATTTTGCAGAATTCAGAGCAAGTCGTTTTCCAACTTCGGTTTTCGCAAGGGTATTCGTATTTGGACCGATGTGGAAAAATCCTAAACGAAATTGGAGAAAGTTATCCTGACTGGGTGGTTAGTAACAGCGTCTCGCCTCAAGGTGCAGCTTTGATCTCCATTGCCAACGGTTGTGTTTTGAACTTTAGTTCCACCGCGATTGATCTATCACTTCGACGCGACCTCGACGAAGACCCAATCTCTGAACAAAACGTCATCGAACTCCACAAGCAAATTGACGAAATGACCACCTTGATCTGTGACAGATTAGATGTCATAGAAGCTTTAAGAATTGGATTTCGGATGGTTTTTTGCATTCCGATGCGATCCAAAGAAAACGCAGCTTCGGAAGTAAAGTTGAAAAACTTCTGGAAACTCAATCAGAAATTTCTTGGCGACTTAGGTGGAAGTACATCCTCAGAGGCAATGACCATAGAGTTTGAGCAAGAAGACGCGTCGTTTCGACTTGCTATCCAGTCAATGGAGAGGAAAGAAAACGTCAAAATGGGAAGTAAGAAACACGCGATCCGAATCGCTGACTACCCTAAGAGCCAAAGACCACTCTTCCTCGACAATCGAGGACAGGCTGCAAAGAATGTTGCGAATTCCGCGAGGAAAAGTCAGAATGAAAAATGGAGTGTCCCATATTTGCTGGTGATTGATGTCGATGGTTTTATCCAGGATCCGCCAGCAATAGATGCTTCTAATTTTTCCCAAAAAATGGCTAGTAAAATCTGCGAACTTGGTCACCAAGTAGGAAAAGGATACACGCAATGGCAGGCATGACAGGAACCTCGTCTCGCGAGTTAAAGAACATCGAGTTAGGCTCCAGCTTCTCTGAGACGTTTGCGGTTCAAATTGACAGCGACTTGAAAACAGACGCCGACAGTTTGACCTCGACCACCCTCCCAACTCGCAACAAGTCGGCTGATTCAACAGGTGCTCGACACACAAGGGCATTAACTGGTAGCAAGACCCATTCCGAGCTGATTAGGCTCGCACGCAACCATAGTCGTAACGCCAGAGACTTAGCTGAGCAGCTTATTGAAGCTTGCGAGGCCGATGAATTTATGGATCAATTTAGAATCGGCAACGAACTAGATGAGCAGCTAAAGCTTATGTGGAAATACCGCAAAGGGCGGGATGAGATGTGGGGAAAACTATTGAATTTCCTGCAATCCGCCATAAAGACTGTCGACTTTGATAAGGTTGCCACGCTCAAAGCGAAATCGATTTTCCAAGTTACCGAGATGCTTGCAAGTTCGTACATTGACCGAGACGACATTCAGTCTGCAAAAAGCCTTTTGACGAACGCAAACCTCGATCCTTGGTTTGGAATATCTGAACAATAATTTCGATGAACAATCAAGCCGTTTATCTTGATACAACCATTCTGATTGCGCTTTTCATTCACGCACCCAAGATCAAATTCGAAATCCGCGAGAAGATTGCATCGTATTCGGTTGCTCTTACTGGTCAATTAGCCGAGCAAGAATTTACTCGTCGCCTTCTCAAAGAAGCGGAGTACTTGTTAGGACAACTCAAGAAAAGGAAAACCGTTGCGGCTGTCCAAAGACATTTGCTTGATCTTAACGCACGACAGAATCGCAAATTCAGAATTTGTATTCAGGCGTTGACCACAATTGAAGAAGAATCAAGTGACGAAGACAACGCGGATAGGCTGAAGTATTTTTTGGAGGAACTTCTTGAGGGAAGTCTGGACGAAATCCGCGCGACCGTGTTGGGAATTGTAAGTGATGCAGGTTGCTCTTGTGCGGTACAGGGAATCAAAAGAAAAGGCGGTTCATACACTTTTCCGAACAAAAAATGCAGCAGCTACAAGTCATGCGGCATCACACGTTTTCTAGAAAAGAGCGTTAATACCGTTCCTCTTAGGGACTTTCTGATCGATAAAAAAGATTGCTTAACTAACGAACTCACGGGTGGCATGGAGTTTTTGACGAAAATATGTGCGGACAAAAATTGCGCCCAAAGTCATGACCCCTGCCTGTGTTTTGGCGACATTCTCATTTCACTTGAAAGTAGACAGGCTGGTGTGTTTTACACCCAAAACTACAAGGATAGTGTTTTGCTTTGCGAGCAGTCCGGGCAACAACTTCTAATCTGCCAAACGAATGCAGACAGACTTTGATAAGCGGAATCGCTTTTGCCGGAGCCAAACTTTTCTTGTCCTAACGAAAGGCTAATTGATTCCATCCCCCTGGATGACCATTTTGCCTTGGGAGTTCTCGGACCGATCTTGTCTAGACTAAGGGACGCGGAAAACTATCTCGATAGTCTCACCAAGTAGGAAGAGTCTTCGTAGTACTCCGTCTCTGAGTACTCCGACGCGGGATCCAGTGACGATCGAGCGAGCGACGGGAGCTGCTGGTGATGGTCAAAATGAATCAGTTCCAGCGATCTTGAAGGTCGACTTGTATACTGTCAAATTATCTATACTGTCAAATTATCTATCGAGGAGCGGAAGGCATGCAACAAGCTTTTTTACAGTTTGCACGCCATTGAAATAAAAAAGGGCTTTCCCCAGATGGGGGACGAATGGGAGGGACGAATGGGGACACTCCACTTTTACGGGTAGATTGGTTGATTACTTCGGCATAACCTACTCTAAAACCCTGGCGACTTAATCACTTTGACCCCGCTTCATTATGCTGTGTCCGCTTTGACCTCTCTCCTTTGACGCCACCATCGGCGAGGAAACACGTAAAATTACGATTGAATTGGCCGCGACCCTTGGGATCGGCGTCCTCCCAAGCCAAGGAGTGCGACCAAACTCGGAACATCCGACAATTAGTGTATCCTCGAGCAGTCCTCGCTGGCGGAGGTCGGTGATCAACCCAGCAATGGGTCGGTCGACTTTTCTCGCCAAGCCCGCGTGTTGTGTGATATCCCTTTGTGGTAACCAGGCAGGAAACTGGAATCCCATGCTAATAGGTAGGCGTACTATTTGGGGTCGGAGATCGAGATCGTCATGAACTGTACCTGGGCGTTTTCGATGCCAAAGGCGACACCCTGACTTGGATACAGGATTGAAAAGGGATAGTTTGCTGGCCCTCTTGTCCTTTCGGGGGCGCCGTAGAGCACTTTGACTCGTTCGATGGTATCGCCGAGCTTGATTCCCTTGTCCACTGGCTTTGTATACGGCTTAAAACCGGGAAAGGAGCTCTCCCGTTCCAATTGTGTTCCAACGAATCGTTCCGCCGAATCAAATAGCAAGGTGATCCCGATGGAAGTGTAAATCGCATGAGCTCTATCGATCTTTTCGTATTCAGAACGTCGTTGAGACACGGTTGTACCACTGAAGAAGAGTTTTTCGGTTGGTTTTCCGAGTAACTCTTCGATTTTTGTAAGGGGATCTCCAAAAACGATTGGACCAAAGCCGCTGCTCGAGGAGATCGACCAATCCAATACCGACCTATCAGATACACCTTTTGACACGCGGAAATCCATGCCTTTGTCTACAATCGCATATCCTAGCGGAATCTCGAGACGAAAATGCTCGCCTTCGACATCTGGGTACTCAAGGTCGATAACCATCTCTGGTCGACTATAGGCATCCAACTGTTCGATTTTGCGGGGGAGTCGAGATTCTGCCTCAACCCATACGCGGGAATGGATCGGTCGCTTGACAAGCAATCCAACAAGAGTCTCGTTTCCGTGTCGCTTTGTACCTATTCTTTGAGCGGAATCTGACGAGGATTTGAGAATCCTCTCGACGATTGACCAAGCAGAAGATTGTGCATTCGGTTTCCAGCTCCAAGTGGTCTTCGAATCCGAATCGAATGCAACTCCGAGCTTTGACAATGGATCGTATATCTGCGTCAGTCCCAGTTTGTAATCTATCCGAATCCGCCCATCTTTCTCGATATAGGATGTGAGATCGAGATGCGGTTGCTCACGATTGGTTATTCGAAGCGTGCATCTTTCAACTCGCTCCAAGGCCGCTTATCCATAGCATTCCTCAAAGTACTTTTGGAGAGTTTGTTTTGCCTTACTAAGCTGAACGGAAACAGAGTTCTCTGAGCAATCGAGACTCAACGCAATCTGACTGAGGGAGAGTTCAGAAAGATACCGCATCGCGAAAACGTCGCCTTGTCGCTTCGGAAGCCTAGCCAATCCTTCTCGCAATAGTGCTACGCATTCCACTTCTTGGATTTTGCAATCTGGAGGAGCGCTCGAAGCGACGACGATCGAGCTAAGAACAAGGCGATCATATAACGCCTTGGGCTATGTTCGGCCAGTTTATGTCTCAAATTCGGCCCGAGATACCCCGGATTGCCTGATGATCGATCGCAATGTTCCGATGCGAAGTTCTTGGTGATCTGGCACTGGCACTGTCGTGGTTCCTTCGTCGGTCAGCCGTTGCATCACGATATGGCTGCCTCTTTGTCGGACCTCCCGGAAGCCATGTCCTTCAAGAATGGCACACACCTCTCGCCCAGATAAAACACGTAGCTTACCCAACGAACACCTCAAGCTGCGTCACGAAAACCTCGCCTCCCATCCGCTGCTGACGCTCATCAGCCGACGCGCATTCAAAGAATAATTCGAGTGCCTCGCGAAGATTCTCGCGAGCCATCTCAATAGTGTCACCTTGGCTGGCCACGTCCAATTCTGGACAGAGGGAGACAAATCCATCGCCTTCACGCTGGATGATCGCCGTTAACAGTTTGCTCATGCTACCTCCAAAGACAAATAAATTTCGGTATTCCTACGTCTCGGCAACAAGAGTTCGCCGATGAATTGGTGTCATTAGACTGTGCCATTCGCAGCCAACGCGTTTTTCGTGCCCGTCTCCTTTGAGCTCGATTTAGCATTCGCGCTCGCCGTGTTAGAAAACGGGTCGGACCAGTCTCCCCATTGTTCCAAATAACTACGGTAAGCAGGATGCGTATCCACTTGGCTTTCGAGCATCTGCTTGGTGGCATCCGTTAGTTGTCGCTCTTGTTCAAGTGTTAGCCGTCCCATCATCAATTGAACTCGCAAAAATACAAAGTAGGTGTCGAGAACATCACACCTGCAGTACTCGCTGATCTCGGCCGTCTTACCAGCTGCATACAAATCCTGAACCATGCTCCCCTGGACGTCAAGCTTGCCCGGTTTGTTGAGAAGACTTGCCGCCAAGTTTAGACCGCCACGAAACCAACTGCTTCCAAAGTTTGTCAGGATTTCATGCAAATCAAAATGTGAATGGACATTGTATCGATTGCGGTGTTGCTCAAATGACTTGTCGTGGATGTTAAACCAAGAAGGGACGCTAATTCCATATCGAAATGCAGCGAGCTCCATCAACGGAACATCAAATGCTCGACCATTGAATGTGACCAACGTAGGCCGAGCATAGCGTTCCCAACCCATCCAAAAATACCGCGTAATGACAGCAGGCCGGAAAAGTGGTTCGTCCAAAGACACGATTTCTATCAGGCTGAAGTCTTCTCTGATTTTGGCTGCTACAAGAGCGATCGGCGTATGGTACGTGTAGGGAATGAAATCGCGATTGCTTTCAATGATAAGATCTTGCCGGAACGCATCGGTCGCTTGTTTTGCCGTGTAGGCCCGATTCGGGTACCGGGTCTTTGCGATTGCATCCCCGTCGGCAACACTTTCTACATCAAAGAGAAGAAATTTGACTTCGTTGCTGGGTAAGGACATGCATCAAGGCCCGATGAAAAACGGCTGCTTCGGTAATTTTCACCATGTTTTACCAAAGTCCCGTTAATGATGCATCCAGGCCCACAAAAAGCGGGTATCGTTTTTCGCTTTACTTTGGCTTTGCCGCGTCAGCCGCTTGCTTATGCCGCAGATAACGGTGGCATTCGATACATTGCACAGTCAAATTGACATATCCAAGCGCTGCTCGATCCAAATTCTCTTCGTGCGCAGCCTTTGTAATGACATTCAAAGCGCGCCGAAAGTCACTGCTATGGTCCAGGTACTCGAGTGTCGTGTGAGCATTCCAACTACTTTGAAGACTCAGAGCGTTGAGCGCTTGAGCATCTTTTGCGATCTGTTCAAAGTCTTCTGTTGCAAGGCCTTCAAGGAGCCCTTTCGTATGATCCAGCTTCAATTGCATGAAAGTTCTAAGTTCCTTCCCGGACTTGCCCGATTGCTCGGCAGGGTTTCCGTGAAGGCGCATCATGCTTAAAACAATCGCGCAAACAGGTATAGCAAGAACTAGTATTCGTTTCATATTTTGGTTCCATTATTTCTTAACGGGGGGCGGGAGGCAGTAGGCAATTGACATTCTCAGACTCTTGTTCTTCATGCTGCTCAATTACGTCGATAATTAAGCCCAGCTCATAAACGCCCTTCTTCCAGGCGTCGCATTCAGACTCAGCGTCCTGCATGCGGTCAATAAGATGCTTCAAGCGATTCAGAATATTGACGTGATCTTTGTCGGTTTGACGTTGAGCTGCATCGACTTCTGGAGAGCTATCGCAATGCACTGAACGTATTTTCTTGCCGATTTCTTCTTCGTTAGCAAAATGGGCACGTAGTTGTTCGTTCAATTCCGTTAGCTTTTGAACTGTCTCTCTAAATTGCGACGTACGCAATTTAGACTGGCGATCGATCCATTCCGACAGATCGCTTGTATAACGATCAAGCACTTGGTGCTCAACCTGCCAATGCTCGAATAGCACATCAACCTTCGGCTTGTCCTGTGTTTTCATGATAATGCTCGACTATCTTGGTCCATGATCCGAACGAACAGTTGAAAAAGACCGGTAGATCACTCACATCAAAACATAAGCAATTTGGGTGCCAATGCTATTTAAATCGAGTGGTTCGCTAAGAATCAAAGCGGAATGTGTCACATTGAACTGAACAGATGCGACAAGTGAGCTAGTAACAGCCAGCAGTGTGACGCAATGGCACGATGGCTCAGCCGAATTCCTTCGGCCTAGGCATTTAGCGGAAAATAACTGTCGGAACCCGTAGTGGACGAGGCTACGAGTCCCTGGAGACTGGAC
>JAYTVL010000066.1:0-2466 GCA_043744075.1 Pirellula sp.
CTTGGTCGTGAGTCAATCTTCTTTCATGCGCTTTCTTGTCACACGCGGTAAACTGAAATAGCTCGGTCCTTTTACCTTGAATGTCACTGTGAGGCTCGAGTTGTCAATCAGAAGACACTGCAGCGACGCCGCAATCAGTTGGCAGAAGCGATTGCGACAGACACTCAAGGCGAAGTTCAACCGACGCTTCCCAAGTGGATGGGCAAAACCGTAAAAGGCCGGATTACTCAGAGCGGAAAATATGCAAAAGCAGACGTCATACTTACGGCGAGAATCCAAGAGAATTCAACAAAAAGAAAGGATTTACGCCGCGACGTGAAGAAGATCTATATCAGTCTGTCGGATGCCGAGTCAGCGCTTTCCCGCGACAAAGAATGGGTATTCTGCCCTATGTATAATGTGCAGCTCTTAACCGACACGAAGTCATTGTTGATACTAGGTTTCGACGTATCCAACGAAGCAACCGATGTTGGCACGATTGGTCCGATGATCGACCAGGTCAAACGTATTCCCGGTGTCGAATTGAAAAGGATTTATGCTGACTCTGCATACACGTCGCAATTGGATTTAGAGGCATGCCGGGAAAGAAATGTTGAGATTCTAGCGCCTGTACAAGAAAACAGTTTCACAAAGGCCCAACAGGCAGAAAAAACAGACCAGCAGATTCCAAGGGACAAGTTCATATACAATGCCGAGACGCATTCGTTCACTTGTCCTGCCGGACATTCGATGCCGTACAGCGATCGCGAAGTTTTGAAGCGAGTCAATGGAGAAATCGTGAGAGAACGATTTCGGCAGAGTTTGGAAAATTGCCAGGCATGTCCGCTCGCAGCACAGTGTCTTCGAGGCGGAAAGGTGCGCAGCGTCAGTCGCATGATAGGCAGCGAGATTGTCGAAGAACAAAAAACAAAGATGACAGACGAAGTCGCACGCGACTGCCGTGCAATACGAGCCCAATCGATCGAGTACACCAACGCGAATATCAAGCATCGAATTGGGCTGCGTCGCTTTGGGGTCGAAACAATTCGGCGAGCCAGTTCGTACCTGACGATAACAATCCTTTTACTAAACCTGATGACTATCCGTCGACTTCTGATCCAAGCCACAAGTCAATCGCTAGCAACGACTTGAAAGCTGAACGACCTCCAAGCTGGATGGCGTCGGCTTCGGGCGTCCAAGGAAAAAACTCGCGATGTAAGGAGACAATTGAACATGAATCGCTAGCGGTGAAACTCCATTTCTCGATGAAGTTCAACATCTCTGCAATATCGTCGGAAAATCAATTTTAATAGCCAAAGGCAATCAACAAAAAACCACTCAGCTGTAGTCTTACTTCCACCCCTAAATTTTGCATTTTCCAATTCTCATTTTAACTTTTTCAATTCCTCGTCATAGATGAGCCTTGGCTTTCAAGCAACTTCCCGCGATGTTAGTTAGCGGCATCGATCATAAGGCGGTCAGCCCAATTTAGCGGGAATAGCTATCCCAGCATAGAAGCCCGATACCAGCGACTACGCGGTAGATAGCAAACGGAGTGAAGCCGTGCTTGCGGACCCACGTCATAAACCAAGCAATGACTACAAACGCCACGACGAAGCTAGTGATGAAGCCAGCAGAAAGAGCAATCCACTGATCGTTAGTTGGAAATGACTCTTTGCGCAGATGCTGCAGCAGTCTGAAGCTGGCTGCGGCTACCATTACTGGTATCGAAAGGAAAAAACTAAACTCCAAAGCTGCGGCCCGCGACAAACCCATCAGTTGCCCGCCAGCTATAGTCGACATCGAACGACTAGTACCGGGAAACGCAGCAGCCAAGATTTGGGCCAGACCGATCACGATCGCTTGACGCATATTTATATCGTCGATCCGTTCCGTTGATGTTCGCTTGCTGCAATGGAGGTCAATGAAATACATTGCGATTCCGCCAACAATCAACGCAATGGCAATCATTCTTAGACTCTCAAGGTTTTCGCCAATGAATTTATCGATCAAGAAACATGGAATGGCGGTGACCATGAAACTAACAAGCACCAAGGCAAGTGGATGATTAAACCAATCTGAAATTCTAGACACTCCACCATTCTGCTTCAGGCCGATACTGCGATAAGAAGCAACGAAACCAGCTAGCCGGTTCCAAAAATAGGCGATCACAGCCAGGATGGCACCTAGTTGAATGAATACCGCAAACATCTTCCAAAAACTGTTCGTCCGATCGAGTTTGAGATATTCTTGTGCGATAACGATGTGGGCAGTTGAGCTGATTGGCAAGAACTCCGTCAAACCCTCGACGACACCTTGAATTATAGCTGCGACTAGATCGGTCATGAAATGTTAAGATTGGATTAGCGAGTAGGAAGGACCATCTTGAGGCGTCGATCATAAGTCGGGCTAAACCGGACGCTAGCGCGTTGCGGCTGATTAGCCGAAGGGCGCTAGCCCACGGTTTTCGGCCCATGTTGTGATCGA
>JAYTVL010000067.1:0-31391 GCA_043744075.1 Pirellula sp.
AATTCGGCCCTCGTTGGAGAATGAAGTGTTTTAGTATTCCCAACGAGTGTGCCGAATTTTTTCTTGAAATCAATCCCTACATAGCTTCTCCGCGTGATGGTGCCGAGCATCGCAACCCGAAAACCAGAGTTTGACACACCACTAGAAAACTTCTGAAAAATCAACGGAATTGCTTGTGGTCATTACGGTCATAATCGGATGCCCATCGCCAATATGAGTTCCAGCACTTGGTATGTCTGCAAATAGGCTTCGATTGATTGCGGAGTTCAAGTCTCCGTCCCATCGATTCATCCACCATGCATCCGATTGACTTACCGAGACGGTGAAAGCAGTACGAGCATATGCGATAAACTTATGCAGGCTTGTTTCAACCGGTTTGTTCGCTTGCGCACACGCTTTGGTCGAGAGACTTTCGAATTTTGCTTGGCTCATTGCTCCAGAGATACATGCACAATGTAGTTCTACAAGCCTAAGGTCCAAGCATACATCCAGAATGTCCATACTCGCACTCCAGCGTGGATTGATTTCAAGCAATGTTAATTCACGCTCGTGCACTAAGAAGTCAGCTTGCCACAATCCACGGACGCCAGATTCACAATGAACCAACTCCGCAAATCGTTGCAAGTCCTCAATTTGGCTGTTAGTTAGTGAAATCGGACCATAGGAGCCGCGGTACGCATAATCCGTCCGAGGTGATTTGAAATCCGATTCACACGCGGCAGTCGCACCGAGAAGCGTACTACCGAACTCGCTACTTAGGAAAGTTACTCCAATTGACTCCCCTGGCAGTCGCTGCTGGAGATAAACAGTGGAGTGTTCTTCTAAAAAGTTGTCGTTACATTGACTTGCGTCTTCTAAATCGATTATGCCAATCCCACCAGCGCTTTGAAATGGTTTCACGATCCAATCGCCTTCTAATAGCTGTTCTGAAATGTCACTCCTAATTGATGCATCGAGCAAGGTAACCGGCCAACCAACTTGACTAGAAACAGCCCACCTTGCCCAGTTCCTCACAGATCTCAATGTATCAAGCTGCTTCCTGGTAGGACCAAATCTTTGTGCCACTGAATGACAACGATCAACCAATTCCAATCGGTTTTCCATTCCACCAGCAAAGAGTAAGGGAACAGAAAGATGAAGCGAGTTGAGAATGTCTGGCCAACTGGGATCGTCTAAGCGGTAGTGGGAATGACAAATGCGAATAAGATCGCGGTCTGCACACGAGTCGACTGCAATCACTTCGAATCCCTGTCGAATCGCGCATTGCGCCGCCGCTCTAGCACTAAATCCGATTATTGCAATCGCATGTCGATCGGTGGCTACCATGTTTTTCGAACTTCATTCATTATTCAAATTTCCCAGTCTACCGTGCCGTTACAATCCCTAACGTCACAATGCCCGGTACCTGCATTCACGGAATGAACGAATATTACCTCGAATCAGTCTAGCTATATGTGCTTGGAAATCGATAGCATTGCTGGCAGGGAAATGGATGTCAAAATCGCAGGACCAATGGAGGGCTGTATGAGAATCGAACGAAGTGGGCTTTGTACGTACAGTCTCATATTTGCTGTCGCGACCCTGTGCTTTGGATGTCAGGGGTCGCAGGTCGGTTCGAAACGATGGGGCGGTGGGCCGTACGGACAAGGGTCAATCGATCGTCAAAAGAATAGAGCCGTTGTTTTTGATCCCTATCCTCTCAATGACATTGGCCCAGAAGTCGTGGGTGGTCGGCCTCGCGGTTTCATGAATCCCTTGCCAGAAGCGAAACGAAATCAATTGACTGAAAAAGGTCCCTGGGCTGGATATTCTAGGTAAGACCGTCTCTTTATTGCCTAGCTCTTATAACGATTTCATGATCGTGCACTGCACAGGAATCAAAACGGTCCGATTCCTCCAGCGCTACTGTTTCACCCGTTCGTAAACCGTCTCGACGGCCTTCGACTCCTCGTCACCCATAATGTTATACGCCGTGATCGTCAAATGATCCTCGTCGATTAACTCATAATCTGTTCGCCATCCGCCCTGTGGTTTGCCCGGCGCCCAATCATATTTGCCAGAAACGGAAAAGCCCCGCTCGGTCGCATCTCCTTCGCTGAACAAGATCGCGCTACTCATGTGAAAATCATCGAACCATGAAATCTGAAACTTCTTCGTCACGCTGTTCATCGCCAGCGTCTCTTCACCGTTCCGCGGCTTGCCTTTCATTGATCCCTCGTAAGTGTGCCGAAAGAAATTCCCGTTCAGCAACGACACGATCTCACCGGAAACTTTCGAGTCATCAACAAGTTTTCCAGGTTCGAACCAGGTCTTCACCGTCCCCTGCCAAATGCCAAGACATTTTCCGAGAAACTTTTCCGGTTGGGCCATTTTTTTGACTCTTCCTGTTTCGTATTTAGACCTTCGGATTTCGCCTCATCATCCTGCGATATCGCCGTGTGAGGTATCAGCCAATATACCGCATACGGAAAGAAAAATCTGCGTGAACCATCACATCGACTGGCCCTCGGGCCCTCCTTACCCGGCGTCTAACAGGACGCGAAAACCACGAAGGATTCGGTTTCCCGCAAATTCCAGTTCTCAGTGGCTAACGAGGATTTTGAAAATCTTTTAATTTAAATGTCGCAAAGGGCCTTCGAGAATCGTTATTAGTAATAGGGGACATTCACGTAGGTTCGGTTGCCAGGGGCAAAAGAAATGACTCGCAAATCAGATCGTAATCAAGATCAAGAACGGCCAATCAAATCGGTAAAAGACGAGTGGCTCAAATGGAAGCCCAACAAAAAGAAATGCGAATTTACTGCGGTGGAGCGAGCTGATTTCCACACGGCGATCTACAAAGCGCACGACGTTTTGGTCAGGAACTGGATTCGACAGTTTGTGCCGACTTGGCTTCAAGAATCGATCGATGTAGCTCAATTAAAAATCGAAATACTCAACGAACTCATATCTGAGATTTGGAGTCGTTTTGACGACGAGGTCATTGATGCGAATGGAGCAAGACTACTTTGCTGGACAATCACGAATCGTCGATCGATCGATTCGCTTCGAAAGACAGACTGTTTGAAGCGAAGTATTCCGGGTGAATTCATCCGGCTCGACACAGTCGGTGAAGTACCTGATCGAAATGTTCTTGGTCCAGATTGTGAGGCGGAATTGAACGACTTTGAGAGAGTGGTTTCAAATTCGTTGGACCCTCAAAAACGGCGCGTGCTCGCGCTCAAGCAAATGAATTGGACGAATGAACAAATTGCAGAAGCGATCGGGGTTTCGCTTTCGACGTATGAAAACTGAATCAATTCTACCGCTCGTTTTGTTGGCTCTTTTGGGAGTTTCGGTGAGTGCGCAGCCCGATCCAATCCTTCTCGAAAACATTGACGGCTTTAGTGTAGCATGCGAGGTTGTCCGCAATAGGGACCTTCGGAGTTTTCTCAAGATTTCCGATGACTCGAATGAGAAGATCCAGAACTTCGTACGAGATCCAGTCCATGTAGCAATTGGAAAGCAAATCGATTCCATTCAGACGTTTGGACCATCACGGAAAGGATCAACGGACTCCATCGCTAAATTAGAAGCCTCTCTTTCGGTCCTGATGCAAACGGCAGTCCCGGAATACAAAGCTAACGAAGCTAGAATCTGGGCTATTCGGAAAATATTTTTGTCGCCAGAAATTGCATTTACAAGCCCGAAGGTTCAACAATACTTAGAGCTCGATGAAGCTGCGATAAAATCACTGCAAGTCACACTATCGGCTGAACGTGTCTCATTTGAAGAACGGCGAAACGGGTTTCGACGGGACCGAGCAAAAGCCATTCTTGACGATTTGCCAGTTGATGCCCAAGTGCTTTTCGCAAGGTATGCGGGCAGTGAAATTCTCGACAAGTTTGAGCAGGTGGCTGAGCAAGAAGGACCTTTAGAATTCATTTGTTATGCAATCGAGTGGGCAAATACGATAGTACAATTGACCCGAAATCCGATCTTGCATAAGCGTTTACAATTATCGCCTGATCAGTTGGAGAAAATTTGTTCTATCGGAGAAACGATGGTTCAACAAGTCCATGCGGTAAATCGAAGGAAGTCGGAGAATAGAAATGAAGAAATCGCACTAGTTCAGAAGCAGTCAACGAAAGAGATGTTCCTCCTTCTAACAGTTACGCAGAATAGGCGTTTGCAGCAGTGGATTGCCTCCGAGTTCTTCCTTGCTAATCCCAAACGAGAACTTTCAAGGGTGGATCTTCGCAATTACCTCGGCCTAAACGACAAAGAAGAAAAGACGCTGCGTCGCAACTTTTTAAGGGCGTTTGGTAGAGGACATGTTTCAAAGCCGCCGGATAGGTTCGGCAGCATCCTTCACGGGCGACCGCCTTCCCAAGCCGATCCTAATTGGTAAACGATTTAGTGATTGGCTTTTGCATGTCGTTTCTGGTACCATTTCTGCAGCGGACATAGCTCGTCGTTGGGGTTATTTCTCCAGAGAAGCTAGTGCTTCGTCAGAGTCAAAAATTAGGGTTCCCGACATCACGCGGAGCGTGATGAGTACGTACTCATCACGCTCCGCGTGATGGTGCCGTGCATCGCAACCCGAAAACTAGAGTTTGACGCACCACTAGCCAATTTTTGCGGCGCGGTTCGGATAGCGCCTCAGGGTCAATTGAGAAAATAATCCTTGGAAAGCAAGTGCGACGGCCTCCGAGATCCGAAAAAATGCGGTGAGTAACACAAGAAAGATAGAGCATGGCGAACTTACAGATTCCTGTTGCCGGTGTGCAAATGGATGTCAAAATCGGAGACTGCCAAGCTAATATTGAGCGAATGGCAGATTGGTTGCAGGACGAGCGTACACAGTCGGCGCAATTGGTGGTCTTTCCAGAATGCGCGATCACCGGTTACTGCTTTGAATCCAAGGCTGAGGCGATGAAAGTCGCTGAGCCGATTCCCGGTCCGTGTACCGATCGAATGCTGTCGCTAGCCAAGAAGCACGAAAAGTACTTAGCATTTGGCACGCTCGAAAAAGCGGGCAATGACCTTTACAACAGTTGCGTGTTGCTTGGCCCAAGTGGTATCGTAGGCGTCTACCGCAAGATACATCTGCCATTCCTAGGAATCGACCGCTTCACGACCGCTGGCAAGGACGCGATCGAAGTCTACGAAATTGCCGGCATGCGAGTAGGCATGCATATCTGCTACGACGCTTCATTCCCTGAGATCACTCGGGTTCTCGCGCTCAAGGGTGCGGATCTGATTATCTTGCCTACGAATTGGCCGCCTGGCGCGGACACGTTCGCCGAGTACGTTCCAAATGCAAGAGCTCTCGAAAACCACGTTTACTTTATGTCAGTAAATCGCGTTGGCGAAGAACGTGGATTTAAATTTATCGGAACTAGCAAATTTTGTTTGCCGACCGGTAGGGCACCTTCATATGGCGGAACAGAAGAGGAATGCGTTGTTGGTGGCTCGGTCCAGCCACACATCACTCGAAACAAACGTTTGGTACGCGTACCTGGAAAGCATATCATCGATCGTTTTGCTGACCGCCGTCCGGCTTTTTACGGTAAATTGGTCGAACCCCATTGTCTAGTGCGCGATGAATCAGATTCCTAAATTGATATTCGATGAACAACCCAACTAACATCGATCCCAGCCAGTGGCTTGAACAGCATGGAAATACACTGTTTGCTCATGCAATGTCAGTTCTTCGCAGTCGAGATCTTGCAGAGGAAGTCGTACAGGAGACGTTTCTAGCCGCGCTAAAGCACCTGGACCAGTTTCGCGGGGGCGGCACAGAGGGTGCTTGGCTGATGGGAATTCTCAAACGCAAGGTGATCGACCAACTAAGATCCCGTGAAAGACAACCCATAAGTTTAGAAAACGAGGATTCCCTGGTCGGCTCACTTTTCAGAAGGAATGGACACTGGTCAAATTCTGCAAGAGCATCACGAAGTATGAAATTGGACAGGCTCGAAGCAGAGGAATTTCGGGAAATTTTTGCGAAGTGCTTTCAAGGATTGCCGAAATCGCAGGCTGCGACGTTTCTGCTCAAGGAGGTTCACGAGCAAAGTTGCGAAGAGGTCTGTAAGCAATTGGCGATTAGCTCGTCAAACCTTTATGTGTTATTACATCGCGCTCGACTTCGTCTCGCAGAGTGCATGGGTGCTAGACTAACCAAAAAGGATGCCTAAAAATGCTAAACTGCCGAGACGTGACTAAATTGATCTCTGAGTCGTTGGATCGCAAGACGACGTTCGTTGAGAAGATGAGTCTTTGGTTTCACATCATGTTATGCGGGTTTTGCAGACGATTTCGAAACAACATGGTCGCAATTCAAAAAATGGTTCGCAAACACGACATCAATCCGGAGCAGTCGAAAATCAACTCAAGCGATTCGTTATCCGACGAAGCCAGGGAAAGAATCAAAACACTAATTGAGAGAAACAAATAGCCGTCGTCGTTCCTAGTTTAACCCGCGCAGCGGCGGGCCTTTGCTATTCGCTTTTTCGCGCTGTTTAGCGATGTAGAGATTCAAGTGGCTGCGTCGGTTTAACAAGTTGCAACTGTTTTACCGAGCGATTTTCGGCGCAATTGGATTCGCGGGAGTACCCCTAACTTTTGCAAAACCAGATACTGCAACGACGCTAAACGCTAAAAGGACGAGAATTCGCAGCCAAAATACACGATGTTGTCGCATGGAATGGAACGCACTGGATCGCCCAACAAGAACCGATGCGATAAAGAACATTGCGAAAGCCAATATTATTTTTGTTCCGATCAGTGCATGATAGAGTCCGTCCCCTTTGTGGTTTGGTAAGGCCGTAATGAAGTTGTAGAATCCTGAGACGATGAAGAGAAAGATTCCAACGTGCACGAAACGTTTCCATCGTTCTTGGACATTGGCTCTTAGCGTTTTCTCCTCCGTATCCAACAACGCGCTCGTTGCCGGTAACAGTACAAACAAGATAAAAACTGTCCCTCCGACGAGAGCAATCGCTGTCGACACATGTGTCACTCGTGACACGGTGTCAATGAAAAGTTGAAGTTCCATATTCATGTCGAATTCGTTTCACTCCCTATGCAAACGGGAGTCATTATTAATTTACTCTTGAATCCCTGGCCTGACTCGAGCTTGAATCTAATTCAAACGAGCCAATTGTAGCGTAATGTGACGAACGATACACTGAGCTAACGCGGAATCAGTGGGCTCAACGATATTCGCCCAAATACCCACTGGCTTATCCGGAATAAAAACGAAAACTTTGTAAGCGGATATACTTTCTTTCGTCAATCTTTACGAAGACTGTCTTGGCTTAGAATTTGTCTATTTCCCACCTGTCTCAATTGGATCGATTGTTCATGACAAACACGACGACCGAACGACCAAGCAATCCAGAAGCCGGCGTTTATCAAAGATATGCCGCCGCTGCACAGAAATTGGAGCCTGCACTTTGCTGTCCTGTCGAATACGCCGCCGATTTCCTTTCAATCATCCCGCAAGAGATCATCGAACGCGACTACGGTTGCGGCGACCCAACTCCTTATATCAATGCTGGCGAGACCGTGCTTGATCTAGGATCGGGGGGCGGCAAACTCTGTTTCATCGCTTCGCAAGTAGTGGGAGCAGCCGGGCGAATTATCGGCGTCGATTGCAATCGCGAAATGCTCGCTCTAGCCCGAAAACATTCGCCCACAGTCGCCGAACGTGTGGGCTACGCCAACGTCGACTTCCGGTATGGCTTGATTCAGGATCTAAGACTAAACCTGGACCGACTCGAAACCGAACTTGCTAGCTCGCCAATCCACGACGCCACAGGTTACTTGGCGCTTAGAAATATCGAAGAGCGTCTGCGACTCGATCATCCATTGGTCGAGAACGCTTCCGTTGATTGCGTCATATCCAATTGTGTACTCAACTTGGTCCGTCAATCAGATCGTCGCCAACTTTTCTCCGAGATTTTTCGAGTCTTGAAACGGGGTGGTCGAGCAGCAATTAGTGATATTGTTTCCGACGAGACCGTCCCAGAGCATTTGGCCAAAGATCCCACGCTCTGGTCGGGATGTCTTTCTGGCGCTTTTCGTGAAGACGAATTCCTTCGGGCGTTTGAAGACGCAGGTTTCCATGGAATTCGAATCGCCAAAAGAGCCAAGCAACCATGGCAAACGATAGAGGGAATTGAGTTCCGATCGATAACCATCGTGGCCTATAAAGGCAAACAAGGTCCCTGCCAGGAACGGCGCCAAGCCGTAATCTACCGAGGTCCATTTAAGAAAGTTGTTGACGACGATGGCCATTCGTTTAGCCGAGGCGAGCGAACAGCCGTATGCGACAAAACCTTTCATCTTCTACAGCGAGAACCTTACCTCGAATTATTCGAGGCAGTCGCCCCGATAGTCGCGGTCCCTCTTGATACCGCAATAGATTTTGATTGCAATCGAGGTCGAATTCGTCATCCTCGCGAATCAAAAGGTGAAGACTATCATGCCACAACGGACTCAATCGGGTCATGCGGCACGGCTGATGGAAAATGCTGTTAGCCCAATGGAACTCACTTTGCAAATTTGAGCCTCAATGCGCTAGCATGAGGGCCGGATTTGCAAGTGATTACTAGCCTTTCAGTCCGCATGCTAGCGCGTTGCGGCTCAACGTGAATGCCATTTGGCGTAAAGCCAACACAAACGAATTCATTCGTAAGAGTTGTATACCAGCGATCAGCTAGAAGTGTAAATTTAGAAATGCAATATGCAAAGTAGAATGTACAAAGATCGAACTCGTCATCGGAATCGAATGAATCCGCCCAATAACCTATAACTTAATTTCTGCGCCGCCGCGTACAATTTACCCTCTCCCTTTTCACTCGGCATTTTCGAATTTTCATTTTCAAATTTTCATTTTTAACTTTGCTTTTTTTTGGATTTCTCCTCAATGCTAAAAACCCTTTCCCGTTCCGGAAGCGAATTAGCTTCACCGCTGCGTCAATTGGAGATTCTTGGCGACCCAAGTCTCATTCCAGTCGGGCGTTTTGAGTCGCAATTGCGTGAATCCGGGCTCACCGAACTTCGAAGCCAACAGTTAACAACATTGCAGGTCAACGTTGGTAAAGTTTGCAATCAAACATGCACGCATTGCCATGTCGACGCCGGACCTGACCGACGCGAAAGCATGTCGCGAGAAACCGCAGAACAAGTGATCGAGTTTCTTCGATGCTCTTCAATCGAAACTTTGGATATTACCGGCGGTGCGCCGGAGATGAATCCACATTTCCGTTGGCTTGTCGAGCAAGCAACGTCGCTCGGAATTAAAGTAATCGACCGATGCAACTTGACCATTTTATCGGCTACCGGTTTTACTTATCTTCCTGAGTTCCTTGCAGACCATCGCGTCTCCATCATCGCTTCGTTGCCTTGTTATCTGGAGGAGAATTGCGATGCGCAACGTGGCACTGGTGTTTTCGTGAAGTCGATTGAGGCTATTCGAACGCTCAATCAATTAGGGTATGGCAATGCTGAGAGCAACCTCGATTTGCATCTTGTATGCAACCCGATTGGAACCAGTTTGCCGCCAGCACAAACGAAACTTGAGCACGAATATCGAGAACAATTGCTAGCCAGATATGGAATACATTTCAGTCGTTTGTTCACTATCACGAACATGCCGATAAGCCGCTTTCTCGATGACTTGTTGCGGCAGGGTAGGTACATGGAGTACATGCAGAAACTTACAAACAGCTTTAACTCGTCTACTATTGAGGGGCTGATGTGCCGTTCCATTTTGTCGGTCGACTGGAATGGAAACCTATTTGATTGCGATTTCAATCAGATGTTAGATCTAGGAGTCGAAGCGAGCTGTCCTCAGCATATATCGCAAGCAACCGATTTAAGGCTTATGGGGCGACGGATTCAAACGGCAAACCATTGTTTCGGCTGCACATCTGGATGCGGCTCGAGCTGTACGGGCAGTTTAGCTTAAATTTGCCTCAAAACGTGGTTCACGAAGCTGCGTCTTTCCAAGACGTGGTTGATTCGCGTCTCGGAGAGACGCGACTACGTGTTTTCAAATAATTGTTGCTTTCGGTACACTAGCGTTTGATAGACATTTGGGTTTTGGAATAGAATAAGCTCCCATGCAAATGTTTTCTCGCACAACTTGTTTAACCGCGTGCCCATCGGGCCGCGTTTTCCTGGCGAAAGCGCGGGGCGATGCGGCTATGCCCACGCGGTTAAACGAAGAAACTTTGCATGGGTGCTTATCTATCTACGCATTCCACTCTCCCCCAACCCAACCCAACCCAAACCGACCGCAACTTTCCATGCTAAAACAGAACTTACTTTTTCAGCAATTCATCCTTCCCTGCGCTCTAGCGGTTGTGCTTTGGAATTGCACTGCATGGGTCGAAAGCGAATTACTTGCCAACGACCAGCCGAACATCGTTTTGATTTTGGCGGATGACCTAGGCATATACGATCTTGGCTGTTACGGGCGACGTGATCACAGCACTCCGAATCTGGATCGGCTGGCAAAGCAAGGGATGAAGTACACAAGTGCCTATTGTGGCTTGTCCATTTGTTCCGCCTCTCGGTCGTCGCTGATGACAGGCAAGTCATGTGCACGATTACATCTCACGACATTCTTGCCTGGTCGACCTGATTCGGAGGCGCAATTGTTATTGCACCCTCGCATTCAATCGCATCTGCCGCTTGAGGAAAAGACATTGGCAGAAGCGTTACAATCTGCTGGTTATCGAACTGGAATGTTTGGCAAGTGGCATCTTGGAGGAGGCAAGTATGGCCCAACTGAACAAGGGTTTGAAATTGCAATGGAACCGAAGGGAAACGGAAACGTCGATGAAAAAGAAGGAGGTAAAAATGAATACGCAATTGTCGCTGCGGCAATCGACTTCTTGAAATCGGGAGATGATAAGCCTGCATTTTGCTACATCCCCCAACATTCACCGCATGTCGCTTTGGCTGCGCCAAAGAACTTGATCGATAAGAATGCTTCTGCCTACAATCCCTTGTACGCTGCGACGATTGAGTCGCTGGACAACGCGATCGGAAAATTGCTGACGACAGTGGATTCCTTAAAACGTCCGACTATTGTCATCTTTACCAGCGACAACGGAGGACTGCACGTGCCTGAGGTGCATGATCTGCCAGTTACGCACAATGGTTCGTTTCGTGCCGGAAAAGGTTTCTTATATGAGGGTGGATTGCGAATCCCGCTCATAGTTCGATGGTCGGACAAGATTGCGGCAGCACAAACAATCGACAGTCCCGTTTCGCTGATGGATTTGATGCCAACACTCATGGAGGTCGTAGGACTGGACACTTCCAAGACAGTCGGGCCATTGGATGGCGTCAGCCTAAAACAAAGTTGGCTTCAGAGTCCTGCTCCAGTCGTTTCAAAAGAGCGTTCGTTCTTCTGGCACTTCCCCCATTACACCAATCAAGGAAGCCGGCCCGCTGCGGCGACGCGTCAAGGAAATTGGAAGCTGATCGAATATCTGGAGGACGGGGCGATCGAATTGTATGACCTTGAAAAAGATGCTGGAGAAAAAACAAACGTAGCAAAGGACAATGCGGAAACGGCCAAGGCACTTATGGAATCGCTTCATCAATGGCAGAAACGAACAGGTGTTCAATTTGGTGCTCCGAACCCAAATGCGAAACGAGAAGTGCATAAACGGCTTTACGTTGACTCCGACCCTACGCGGCTTGATTCAAGTGCCGGAGTAGCCGCCGTTGGCGATCAATGGAGAGCATGGCGAACAGAGATGAACCGAGTGGTTGCTGGGAAAAAATCGGTGTTGAGAGAAACCGGCAAGGAAATCACGTTGGCAGCATCCAAGGGTACACCGCACGGTAAAAAACTCAGGTACGAGCCCGAGCCACACAAAAATGTCTTAGGATATTGGACCGAAGTCGACGATTGGGCTGACTGGGAACTGACGATTCCAATGGACGGAACATATGAAATCGATGTACAATGTGGTTGCGGGTCAAATAATGGCGGATCAGTAGTAAAATTGGAGGTTGCCGACCAATCCTTACAGTGGACCGTCCGAGACACAGGTCACTTCCAGAACATGATCATTGAGGAGATAGGAACGGTGAAACTCAAGGCAGGAAGCTATCGATTGGCGGTGCGACCTCAATCCAAGGCCGGAGCTGCGGTAATGGATATTCGAACTATTGTGCTTCGCCCGATTGCCGATTAACGTTGAATCCTTAACGCTCAAGTTTAGGTCGAACTAACTTCAATTCCACCTTCATAGATCACCATGAATAGCCCTTCTTTTTTTGCCACATTGCGACTTCGTTTTGTTGTAATCGCCATTGTCGTTGCCTTAGCTGCTACCCCACTCGTTCAATCGCAAACACCGTGGCCTTCATGGCGTGGCCCGAATGGCAACGGAACAGCAGTTGTTGGTAACTATCCAACATCCTGGAGCGAAGAAAAAAACGTCGCATGGAAGATTGCTTTGCCGGGTCGCGGCGCATCAACGCCGATTCTGCTTGGCGAGAGTATTTACGTTACCCTTGGAAGAGAGGGCACCAACACGTTGCTTTGCTTTAGCAAAGACGGAAAGACTCAATGGGAAAAACCGTATGGAAAAGAGCGACATGGAAAGAACGCAAAGGCAAGTGGCAGCAACTCTTCACCGGCCACCGATGGGAAAAACGTTTACGTTTACTTTAAGAGTGGTGACTTGGCGTGCGTAACGCCAACAGGAGAGACGGTATGGGAGCTAAATATCCAGCAAAAGTACGGCGAAGACTCACTTTGGTGGGACTTAGGTACATCGCCTGTTTTGACCGAGAATGCAGTCGTCATCGCCGTAATGCAAACGGGACCTAGCTTTCTGGTGGCCCTAGACAAGTCGACTGGCAAGGAACTTTGGAAGGCAGACCGTTGGCTTGACGTCAATCAAGAAGCGAATCAAGCCTACACTACGCCAACCATTGCCACGCTTAAGCAGGGTGAGGCATTGATCACAGTTGGAGCAGACCATGTGACCGCACATGCTGTTTCCGATGGCAAATTGCTTTGGAGACTTGGCGGGTTCAATCCAGAGAACAACGGTTACTTCCGGTCCATCTCATCACCTCTTGCCATAGACGGACTTGCAATTTGTCCGTACGCGCGCGGTAAGACAGTTACGGCGTTGCGAACAGATGTAGAATTACCGCCCGACAAAAGAATCGCGTGGGCCATGGAGCTCGGTTCCGATGTTCCCACACCAACTGTCGGAAAGCATGGGTTGTATGTATTGGGAGACAAAGGCATGGTGTATTGCCTCAAGTCAGGCACGGGCGAAACCATTTGGTCGCATCAATTACCAAAAAGCAATCGAGCTTATAGTAGTTCGCCCATCGTTGCAAATGATTGCCTGTATTGCGTTCGCGAAGACGGCATGGCATTTGTTATGGCGGATGCCGATGAGCCAAAAATTGTGGGCGAAAATCGTCTCGATGGCAACATCGTCGCTACACCTGTCTTTGCGAACAATCGCATTTACATCCGGTCTTATGAATCGCTTTATTGCATTCAGTAGGTTTGTTTTCGAAGTCCTTTCTGGCGGAGTTAGTTGTCAATGTCAAACGTCTCTCGAAGGAAATTCGTTCAGTCGAGCGTAGCGGCTGCAGGTGTTGCACCGTTGTTCCTGAAGCAATCTCTGGGCCAAGGCTCAGCAAATGACAGGCTCAACGTAGCGTCTATCGGAACTAGCAATTGCCACATGGCGAATATCGCTATGAAGCTTGGCCGGCGATTGCAATGGGATCCGAAAAAGGAGGAGTTTCTTAACGATGAAGAAGCGAATGCAATGCGCACGAGGGTGCAAAGAGAAGAATTCAAGATCGAAGTGTAGTTAACCCGACTCTAGGGTTATTCGTTCAAGTTATGGGCATTTGGAAACCAACGGAACAATATCTATGGCAGCGGAAAATTATTCGCGATACCAACAATCGGTAATCCGCAACTTTTACAACAACAAAGACAATGTGTCGTTGCAGCGGGCACAGGAATTGTTGACCGATTTCTATTTGGCTGAGGGCAAGAAGCGTGAAAAAATTTGGGAAAGCTTGTTCATGCATCTGGAACGATTAGACGTCCCGGCCGATCAGTTGAAACACATGAAAGAATCCAACAATCCGGAATTGGTGGCGCAATTGATTCAAAAAAAGTTTTAGCATAGCGCCCTCGATCTCCGCTTAGGCGTACTTAGGCGAACGGCAGAACCATCACAACCCGAAGCGTGAGCGAGGGACGATCCCTCGCTCACGCTTCGGGTTGTGAATAATCCGCGCTAGCATGCGGGCCGGAACAGCGATCTTTTCGCTCTCCCGGCCCGCACGCTAGCGCGTTGCGGCTGAAAGTGAGTGCCATCAAGGTCAAGCCTGCGGTATTTTCTCCACACTCATCGAAACTCGAACGATTCGACAACCGGCTTTCCAGCTAGCCAACCCAGCGATACCAAAAACTGGTCTGTTCGCGTTAATGTATCTCGGAACTTCGAATTGTCTCCGCGACCGAAGTTAAAAAAGCCGTGCTTTTCCCCTTCGTATGTTACTAGTTCGAATCGACAGCCCACCTTTTGCATTTGCTTTTCCATGAACTTGGCACCCAAAAGCAAATCATCGTCAGTTCCAAAAAAGACAATCGACGGTGGCGTGCCTGCTCGGACATGATGAGCCGGCGATAGCAAATGCAAATCTACCCCCATCCGCTCTCGCAGCCCTGCAACTCTCTCATCCGCAAGCGATGGGCTACCCTCAAAAGCATCCAACGCAACAGCAGGATTGTATAGGACGAGAGCATTGGGCTTGGAGCTAACGGATAAGTCTTCGCTACTTTCATCGAAATCGCCCAATATCGCCGTGCAAGCCGCCAGATGTCCTCCTGCGGATCCGCCCCCTGCTGCGATTCGGTTTGGATCGATTCCAAGTTCTGCTGCATTCGATCGAGCCCATCGAATTGCCGATTTCGCGTCACGAACACAATCCACGACTTTGACCGAATGGCGTGAAGCAACTCGATAGTCGACCGTCAACGCAACCATTCCTCTTGATGCCAGGTAACGACAATGCTGTTCAAACTGCTTCGGCGATCCGTTTTGCCAACCGCCACCGAAAAAAAAGACAACCGCCGGTCGCCGATCAGATGGCTTGTGCCCCTCAGGCTAAAAAGCCCATATTCTCAGATTCGTATCGCCGATCGTTTTGTAAACATAAGACCTGCCTTCGACTAGCTGTGGCGGGTAGCTTTTCGGTTCGTTTTGAGCTACTGAAAATCGAAAGAGTGTAGTGGAACTCCAAGGAACTCCAGGTCGCACAACCACTGAGGGGAACTCGGGATGGTTGGGCGAATCTGGGTAGTGCTGTGTTTCAAGACAAAAGGCACCATGTTTTGGAAAAGGGTTATTGTTGAAGCTGTTTGCTGTAAACAATTGCATCCCCGGTTCAGTCGTTGAGCATTCCATCAATCGGCCCGACTTGTGTTCCAAGACCTTCGCAGCCAAACGGAGCGTACCGGGTTCGCCTCGCAACACGTAGTTATGATCGTAGCCTCTGAGCGCACCGTCCAATGCACCATATAGTTGCTTGATGCGTTCGCCAATTCGGCGAGGGCTTCGGAAATCGAGGGCGATTCCTGCAATCGAGACCAATGGTCCAGTGGGAATCAACGACCTGTCGACAACGGTGGCTTGATCGGCCTCGATTTGCAGTTCGTGATCGAGAACATCTGTGCCTGCGCCCGACAAATTAAAATAAGCGTGGTTAGTCATGTTAACAACAGTGGCTTGATCTGTATTGGCTCTATATTCAATTTTCAGTTCATTACCTTCGGTTACGGTGTAGGTCACACTCACTTGAAGAGTTCCAGGGAATCCCTCTTCACCGTCTGGACTTGTGTATTTCAGTTCGACACATGCTTCGTTGGAATTTTCTGATTTAGCGCCTTTCCACAACGATTTTCCAAAGTGCTTTTGGCCACCGTGGATATGATTTTCGCCAGCGTTCTTCGTTAGCTGAATCATCTTGCCGTCCAGCGTGAAACGACCATCACGAATACGATTTGCGTACCGCCCAATCACAGCCGCTGCGGGAAAACCCTTCAAGTAACTCTCTAATGAGTCTGAACCTAGAACTACGTTTGAATACTTGCCATTCCGATCCGGAACGGAGATCTCTGTGATAATGGCTCCGTATTCAATTACTTTGGCTTGCAAACCATGGCTGTTTCGCAAAGTAAATTGCTGAACCGCTTCACCTGTTGGCATTGCTCCAAACGGAGCCACAACGATAGTCGGTTTTTCAGCATACGCGGAATTCAGCACCAGTCCAAACCAAATACAAAACATCGCCACTTGAGTTATAAGACGCATGATCGGACAATATCCTTTGCCATAAATGTCGAGAATTAACCACGCCCAGTCAATCGCCAACGCTGCTGAAAGAGCCACGTGTTGATTAACAGTAAAACCGCGCTTGCACTTAGCGTAACGATAAAGTAGCTAGCGACAAGCGGCCATGAACCCACTTTTGCCCCGGCAGATCCGCTCCCCGAAGCAACCTCCGTCATCGGTGTACTATCAGCAGCCATCAACGGACTTGCAACTCCAAGAAATCGAAGACTCTCGACTTCCTGTCTAGCCATTTTACTCTCAATGGAATCCCCGCCGGGGGCGAAGCTCCAGAAGAGAAAATAGATTGCAATCGGCAAGCAGTACAGTAATAACAATACCATGTAACTGACCATCATCGCACTGCTGGTCTTCCGCAATAAAGTAGATAAAAACAGTGCCAGAATTGCGTTAAACATAGACGCGGCAACACAGATGCCAAGATAGACCAACATCGCTTGCCAGTTCTTAAAGAGCTCTGGGTTTAAGAAAGAAAGAAGTAATGGGAACATCAAAAAGGATGTCAATACAAACGATACTCTGTATCCCGCTAACAGTTTGCCCCACATGATCTCCCACGAAGAGATCGTTGTCGTAAGCAAGAGATCCAATGTTTGCCGTTCGCGTTCGCTGGTAATACTGCCAGCTGTGAACACGGGTGCTGCCAAGATATTAAAGACCAGCACGTAGCCAACATAATACGATGCCAGGTTCGGCATCAAGAAGAGCAAGACCGCCATCAAAGGAATTGCAAGAACCATGCTGAGTTGAATTACCAACCGCAACATAAGAGTCCCTTGGCTAAAGAGTTCTGCGTGCATTTCTTTGTCGTAAACTGGATTGGCATTGTCGTCCATCAACGTCTTGCGCCTCGGTGGAGCAAAAAGGTTATCGGGAAATTGATCACGTTGAATGACCAGCCCGACTGCTTCGCGTTGTTCTTGGTCCAGGTCGACGACTTCGCTTCCTTGGCTTCCGACATCCGGAGGATACAACAATCGGCGCGCCGTCACCGACAGCATGGCGAAGCTCGCAAAAAAGCAAAAAGCCGGAACGAAAGTAATCGTTAGGATCAGTCTAAGGTCTCCTTGTGGCGCAAGCCAAAGCCAAGAGACTACACCGACAATGAGAATCGGCAAAATCAATACGTAGCTGACCACTAGCGAAGCACTTGTTCGTTTGAAATAACTGGAGCAATACATACTAATGGAGCCAAACAAGAAAATGGCCGACAAGAGACCTATATATGCTGCTAAGAGCTCGTAGATGGAGACACCCCCAAGCGGAAGGCATAACATGATGATCGGCAAGGAGCCTGAAACTAAAACCACCAAGTGCGCCAATGCAGCAATGAGCTTGCCTGAAACGATTACCCATGGTCGAAGCGGACTTGCCAGCAGCATTTCATAGGTCTTGCGCTCCTTCTCGCCGGAAATGGCTCCGGCAGTGAAGCTGGGTGCCATCAAAGAAGCGATCGCAAATTGCCCGACAAAAAAGAAGTCGACCAATCGCTGGGCGGACGCCGATTCACGACTCAAGTCGATTCTGGTATCTCGAGGGTAAGCGATCAGAACGACGGAAGCCAAAGCGATTTGATAAACCAACATCAACAAAAAAGCTCGCGGGGCTCTTAAGTTTGAAATCAGCTCGCGTTGAAGGACGGGGTTGTCAATGGCGAACATAGGCCGGATAAATGCAGAAGTGGGCGAAAAGGTTAGACTTTATTTAAGCCCCAGTTTATCCATTCTGCCCGACCTGTCTACTGTTCAACTCAAGACAGGCAGGTGAATGGGGACAGAAGAATATCCAGTTTTTTGTATTCTCTTGTCCCCATTCTTTTGTCTACTGTCTACCGTATCAATACGCTATTCTTGTGTGCTGTCAGGCCTTCCGTATCTGCCAAAAGAGCGACGTCCGCTGCGATTTCCCTAAGAGCATTTTGGTCGAATTCAATCACACTGTTCGAACGCAGAAAATGATTGGAGGATAGGCCGGAAGCCCAACGTGCCGTTCCGCCGGTTGGCAGTACGTGAGATGGTCCCGCTGCATAGTCGCCAAGCGCTACCGGCGAAAAATGCCCTAAGAATACGGCGCCACTATTCCGAATCTTAGCAAGTAAGCGTCGCGGTTCATCCACCGCAATTTGAAGATGCTCCGGCGCAATAAGACTGGTGATTTCGCATGCTTGGTCCTCATCTCGACAAAGAATCATTGCCCCGAACGCATTGAGCGAAGCTAGGGTGAGCTTCGCCCGTTCCAATCCGGCAAGCTGTCGGTTTATGGACTGTTCAATTCGATCAAGAACTTTGTTGTCCCAACTGACTACGATACTAGCACCAGGCGAGTGCTCCGCTTGAGCCAGCATATCCGAAGCCGCGAAGTCTGGATTGGTTGTCTTATCGGCTAACACTACGACCTCACTCGGGCCCGCGATGGAATCGATGTCGACATCCCCGAAAACAAACCTTTTCGCCAAAGCGACAAATAGATTCCCCGGCCCAACGATTTTATCCACGCCAGGAATTTCTGGAATTCCGTATGCTAGCGCGGCTACCGCTTGTGCTCCGCCCACTGCATATACCTCGTCGATTCCTAGCTCATGGCAAACGGCAAGAACGTCAGGATTGTAAGCACCCAAAGGGGTTGGAGGTGCAACTATTGCGATCTGGTCGACGCCAGCGCATTGGGCCGGTATCGCCGTCATCAATACAGTAGATGGATAAGCTGCCGCCCCCCCCGGAACGCAGATGCCCACTCGATGTAGTGGCACGTAACGTTGTTCCAAGATCACACCGCGGCTCGGCCTAGTGATCACGCTTTGGTGAAGTATGGCCGACTGAAATCCGGCGATGTTGGTGCGTATTCGACGTATAGTATTTAGAAAATCGGGCGAAGCTTCCTCATGGGCCTGACTTAGCGATTCCGAAGGAACTCGAAGTGTTTTAGCCGTCGTGTCTGGATTATCCAGGGCTCGTGCATAGTGAAGCACTGCCTCCGTACTCCGCTGCTTTACGTCGTTACAAATGCGCTCGACGACATTTTGCGGTGATAGCGGTTCCCCAAAAACGGACATGGTCATTTGCCGCCCACGCTCTGAAACAACGGAGCCATCCGGGCTTAGCTTTTTTCGAAGCTTTGCAATTTCGACAGCAAAAGAATGACTGCTTGCATCGAGTCGCTCGATGCACAGTGTATTACTAGTCATAGCACTTAGTCCTTTGTTCCCTTTGGATTTTAAGATGAGCACCCAATTAAAAAAGAGGAAACCGGACGCTAGCGCGTTCCGGCTGATTATGCAAATCGAATTCTCGATTGGAACCAAGCACCTAGTGGTCAGCCGAATGAAGCCAGCTGCGCTTCGGTAAAGTTTACATTGGACGCGACAGACTGGATGTCGTCATGATCCTCGAGCAGTTCGAGTAGCTTCATAACCGCAATTGCCGTTTCCGAGTCCACTTCCACTGAATTGCTGGGGACCCGCGACACCGATTTCATATCGATCTCAATGCTCTGCGATTCGATCGCCTCCACAACCGTACTGTAAACATCAGGAGCGCACGAAATTTCATACAGTTCACTTACTTCTGTTACGTCATCGGCTCCATTTTCGAGCGCGAGTTCCATGAGCTTTTCAAGATCTACGGCCGATTGCTTGACTGCGATGATCCCTTTCCTTTCAAAGAGGTAAGCCACACAGTTCGTTGACCCAAGCTTTCCACCATGATTTTCAAACAGTTTGCGCATTTCCGGGGCTGTGCGATTTCTGTTGTCTGTCATGATGTCGCAAAGAACGGCTACTCCACCCGGTCCGTAGCCTTCGTAAAGGATTTCTTCAACGTCGCCCCCTTCAATCTCTCCAGTCCCTTTCTTGATTGCTCTTTCGATATTGTCGCGAGGCAACGATACTGCTTTCGCGTCTTGAATGGCCGTGCGAAGTCTAACGTTGCCGCTCGGATCACCTCCGCCTAGCTTTGCTGCAACGATGATCGCTTTGGACAGTTTGCTCCAAAGCTTACTTCGTTTGCTATCCACCAATGCTTTGCGGTGTTTGATATTCGAGTATTGCGAATGTCCGGCCATGTTATTTTTCTCCTATCGGGATCGAGAAGTCGCTAGAACAACCAATCACGACTTATCTAGGTTTTTTCTTAGTGGGCTTAGCACTGCTGTCTGGTTTCGCACTGCTGTCTGGCTTCGCACTGCTGTCTGGCTTCGACGCCGACGGTTTTATTGTTGTAACGCTCTTCTTGGTGGGCAATTCCGGTTTACTGGCTTTCGCTGGTAAGGCTTTCTCCGGTAGTTTTGATGTTGATTTTGCGTCGGGCTTTTTCGCCACAGATTTGTCTTGTTTCTTACCTACAGACTCGTTGTCCGGCTTTTTTACTTCGGTTTTTTTTACTTCCGGTTTCGTCGCTTCCGGTTTTTTCATGTCGGCCTCTTTGACATTCTTCTTCGGTTCTATGACTTTTGCGGGTTCAGGTTTGGACTCGGGCTTCGCAGGGGCGTCTTTAGATTTCCCAACAGCAGCCGCTACTTTCTCCGGTTTTTCGTTTTTCTTTGCTGAGGGTGCGGGTTCCTGCTTTCCTGCTTTCTTGGAAGCTTCGGATGCTGCCGCCACGGTCTTTGATTTTGCAGGTGCGACATGTGTCTCGCTAGTCACAGGCGTTACGGCGGACGAAAGCTTGGGCTCTTTCTTGGTCGCAGGCTTTTCAATAGCCTTTGGCTTTGGAGAAACGCCAAGCTCTTTAAATACCGCCAACACCGATGCGTTTTTTGGACTTTGTTTAGACTCAACTGCAAATTGGTGCAATAACGATCCGAATTCAAAACCTTTGTTTTTCGGAATTGCGCGCTCCAACCCAGGAACGCTTTTCTTTTCTGCCTCTGCCGGAGTGAGAATCTCACAATGGACCAACATTTCCATGCCCAACGAGTCAACTGGAATTGCGTGACCTCCCAAGGCATTTTGGGAAACGTAGTTTAGAATAAAGGGCGTAACTCCCTTCCAAGATGAGACCTCGTCGGTGGCCTTGCTGAGATTTGCCTTCTTTAAGTCATCAATGTCGTATTGATATCTAGCTTCAAAAAGCGATTGAAGACATCGCTTGATTCGATGCCCCGCCTGTGAGGCATTCGGCAAACTGCTCATCGCTTCGCTAAGTTCAATTACCGTTGTTACTCGAACTTCATTCCAGTCGACATACACTTGCTGCAATTTTGCAAGTGCCTCGTCCGCTTGTTCGTGCCTCGCTTCCTCGAGACAACATGCGTAAATCAAGTGTTCAAGGACACTTCGTTCACCCGGTTCTGGCACATTCTTAAAGTGCTTTTTTAAGGACTTGTGGATTTGCTCGTATTTGGCTGCTCGATTGCTCATGTTGTCGATTATGTGGGTCTTATGTTGCTTGGGACAAATGCGTTAAAGTGTTAAAGTATTATTATTATTCGGCGTCGATCAGAACCTGGGCTGCAAACCGTGGGCTAGCGCCCTTCGGCTAGTGCTCACGATCCCACGAATCTTGGGCAAGCGAATTTGCGTCCGAGGGAATCTCGGCTGCCGTTTCACTTATTTGCTTTTCATGGGCTATTTGATCTAGGATTTGCGCTACGGCCAGCGACTTCTTGACGCCCTCGTCTGCGACAAAAGTCAACTTGGGTGTGTAGCGAGTATCGATTCGTTCAGCGATCTTTGACTGCAAGAATCCTGCGGAATTCCGCAATCCTCGCAAACTGGTCGCCTGTTGGCTCTCGCTTCCCATGATGCTAATTAGCACCTTGGCCTCACGCATATCCGGCGCAACCTCAACTCCAATCACAGTGACATTCTTGACTCGAGGGTCGCGAAGTTCAGTTAGAATCGCCATCGACACGACTTCTCGAATTGCCTCGCCTGCTTTTAGTAATCTGCGTGAACTCATTAGCTCCTCGACAATTCAAGAGTTCTCGCAACCTCTTCGATGCGATACGCTTCTAAGACGTCGTCAACCTTAATGTCGTTGTAGCCAGCGAGTCGAATTCCGCATTCTAGTCCACGTTGAACTTCCTTGGCGTCATCCTTAATCCTCTTTAAAGTTTCCAAGGCATAATCACCGATTCGACGTCCCTCGCGATTGACGCGGATACGGCAACCTCTCTCGATCGCACCTTGGGCGACATAGCAACCAGCAATGGTTCCAACTCTTGAAACTGTAAAGACCTGCTTTACAAGTGCGCGACCGAGTTCGACGACTCGTTCTTCTGGTTTGAGACGGCCTTCGATAATTGCCTTAATGTCTAATGCCAAATTATAAATGATGTCGTATCGCCGAATTTCGACGTTACGAGCGTCAGCCAAAATACGAGCTGGTTCGTCAGGAATTACATTAAAGCCAACGATGACTGCTAGCGATGCGCTTGCAAGTGTGACGTCCGCAGCAGAAATCCCACCAACTGATTTTTGAAGGATCTTGATTTCCACCTCGGGATGGTCAAGTTTCGTCAATTCCTTTTCAATGGCTTCGAGCGATCCGCGTGCATCGGCTCGAATGATCAGGTTAAGCACAACCTTGTCTTCCTTGACCCCCAATTTGCCGGATTGCAATAATTCCTGGAAAGTCTCAAAGGAAACCTTGGGCGAGGTCCCCGACAACGATTGAGACCGAACGATGACCTCGCGACTCGCGGCAATTTGGCGTGCTTGTCCGATATCATCAAGGACATAAAAACGCTCACCCGCTTCTGGGGCTTTGTCCAAACCTGTTATGTTAATTGGCATAGACGGACCGGCTTCGGTCATCTGCTTTTTGCGTTTCATCGTATCGTACAGAGCTTTGATACGCCCGAACGTCGAACCGCATACCACGATGTCACCGACACGTAGCGTCCCGCTTTGAATCATAACTTTGGCGATGACTCCTCTGTCCGATTCTTGTTCGCTCTCCAAACAAACACCCATCGCGGCCCGTTTAGGATTGGCTTTGTAGTCGTGCATTTCGGCAACCGTCAAAACCGTTTCCAAGAGCTCATCCATTCCTTCGCCAGTGATGGCGCTGGTTGGCACGACTTCGACGTCCCCGCCCCATGCACTTGGAGTTAAACCGTATTCCGTCATTTGGGTCATGATGCGATTGATGTCAGCACCTGGCAGATCGCACTTGTTGGCGGCCACAACGATTGGAACCCCTGCGGCTTTTGCGTGAGAAATCGCCTCTATTGTTTGTGGCATGATCCCGTCGTCCGCAGCGATAACCAAGATCGCAATGTCGGTAACATTGGCGCCCCGTGCTCGCATCTCAGTAAAAGCTTCGTGGCCTGGCGTATCCACAAAGGAAATCGCACGACCATCTTTCTTAACCTGGTATGCTCGGATCTGTTGAGTGATACCGCCAGCTTCGCCTGATACGATCTTGGTTCCGATCAAGTAATCAAGCAAAGACGTCTTGCCGTGGTCGACGTGGCCGAGAAAAGTAACAATAGGCGGGCGTGTCACCAGATCTTCCAAGTTATCTTCGATGTCATCCATCTTGCCAATCAAGCTAGTTTCCAACGTTTCCGCTTGCCGGAATTCAATCTCGACGCCTAGATCGGCTGCGATCAACTCCGCTTGTTCCTGATTCAGGTACGAATTGATGTTTTGCATCGTACCCATCGTCATCAAAGATCTCAAAATACGAGCTGCCGTAACTCCGGCAGCCTCTGAGAAGCTTCGGATTGTACAAGGCATTGCAAGTACAACTTTCTCCTTGCGAACTGCTGTCGGCGTAGGTTTCCGGCGTGGACCGCGCCCGCCGCGCCGTCCACCATCATCTTCCTCCAATGAGGCGAGGTCCCTAGTCGTTTGAATGCGTGGACCGCGATCCTTGCGACTCGATTCAAGGCCAGCGAGTCCTTTTTTCTTTGTCGGCGCTTCTTCCTCAACAATTGGTTTTTTTGCTTTGAGGTTTAATTTGTTCTCGGCGTTTGCCTTGAAGTCTGCCAAGCCGGAGTGTTGTGTTTGGCTAGGAGTCGAGGCCCGACCACCACCCATTTGCGTTGAACCGGGCTTCGCCGGCGATACCGGTTTCTCCGCTGGTTTTTCCATCCCTTTCCGAACCCCTTGAATAACATCCGGGGTTAGCTTGACAATCGGTTTTTGCGTTGCTTGTTCTTGCGGTTTAGCGACTGGGCTTGGAGTTGCCGACTTTGGAATCTTCGCGAGATTGATATTGAGAACAGCTTCGCGGGCTTTTCTTGGCCTGTCCGCACCCGGCTTGGGCTCGGATGTGGGCTTTGGGCTACCGATAATTCGAACACGTCCACTTGTGTTGGCCGGAGAGTAAAAATCCTTACGCGTCGGTGCGTCCGATGTTCGCCCTGGCGCAACGTCATCCGGAGTTTCATCATCGGGCGATTTTTCGGCACCACCGACGGCATTACTGACGGCACTTACATTTTCCTCGGTTGACTTGACTACCGGAGGTCCAAAGCCAATCGGTTTCGCTGCTGACTCTTCATTGCCCTCTGACTCGTCAGCTTTCGATTCCTCCTCCTGTTTCGGAGCGACCGAATCTGTGGGGGCAGCAGCAACCTCTCCTTCGGTAGTGGGTTTCGTGCGAAGCGAAGAAAGGTCGCGTTTGGCCCCGCCAATCCGACCACTCAAATCACGGATCGGCGTATCCTTGATCGGTTCACGAGTCGGTTTTACAGTTTTTTCGGCAACAGAAGCTTCGGCAGCTGGCGCGGCTTTTTCGGCGATGTGCCTCTTTATTCTCGCAATCTCCTCGTCTTCAAGGCTTGCAAGCGCACTTCCCTTGCCCTGAATTCCCAGACGGGTACACAGGTCGACAAGCTCTTTGCTGTCCAATCCTAAATCTTTAGCCAGCGAATAAATTCTTACTGCCACTGAGCAAAATTCCTTGGGCATATGCCCTGTGAAACGAGGCAAGTCGGCCAAATGTTCGGCGTTAGTTGCTCACCTGTCTCTGCTTAAAGTTACTTCATTCGGACGCCCCCACGCTGCTGTAGCGGGTCACCCACCCGATTCGACACGACACATGCCGAACGATTTCGTATTCCCCAAAGCACAAAATGCCCCGAGGATTTCAACTTATGCTGCCTATAATGGTAATGCATAAATCATTCTCGCGTTAGACGTTTCCGCCAGTTTGCTGATCCAAACGAGGCTCCTCCGGCGGAAGATCCTCGGGAGGAACTGATTCCACCCCGGAGACGTCGGGAGTCATGACGTCGGGAGTCATATCGTCGGAAGCTACCGATTGGGGAGGTGGTTCAGAAGAAACGCCTTCCTTCCTATCAAGTTCTTCCGTCGCTTTTCTTTCCCGGTCCAGTTTGTCTTGCTGCTTTCGTTCTTCCTCAGCCACTTCTTGCTCAGCAGCCTTGGCGTCAGCCTGATCTACTATCGCCTCTACCTCCTCTTCTGACCAATTCCCCATTTCCATCAGGGCATCGGGCTCAATGACGGACAAATCATCGTACGACAAATATCCCTGCTCAACCAACTGCTGAGCAACCGACTCGTTCATACCCTCGATTTCCATGAATCCCTCCATAGCTCGCTCAATTTGGCGTTCCAATTCGGGGGCAGTCATGATTTCAATGTCCCAGCTACAAAGCTTGCTAGCCAACCGGACATTTTGACCGTACCGACCGATGGCTTGAGACAAATGCTCTTCGCTGACCAATGCAATGGCTCGCCCAATCATGTCGCAAAGCAGTACTTGCTCGACTTCAGCTGGTTGCAAAGCGTTTGGAATGAGCACCATCGGATCGTCGCTCCAACGGACGATATCAATTCGCTCGCCAGCGAGTTCGCCTGTCACATTTTTGATTCGATTTCCACGCATCCCCACACAAGCCCCAACGCAGTCAATTCGCTGATCGCTACTGCTGACGGCTACTTTACTTCGGTAACCTGGTTCGCGACTAATCGCGTTTATTTTGATAACGCCGTCAGCAATTTCCGGGATTTCTTGCTCAAATAATCGCTGAATCAACGTAGTTTTCGTACGGGATAAAATGATTTTGACGCGGTTGCCAGCTGCTTTCACTTCGTAAATTACCGCCCGGACTCGGGAGCCGTTGTGATAACTTTCTCCGGGAATCTGCTCGCTTCTTGGAAGGATAGCCTCGACATTTCCTAACTGAACAATCGTGACACCACGTTCCGTACGCTGAACAATGCCGGTAACAAGCTGGCCTATTTGGGTGTAAAACTCATCCAAACGCGCGTCTCGTTCGGCTTCTTTGAGCTTTTGAATGATCACTTGTTTTGCGGTCTGAGCACCGATTCGACCGATTTCGTCTTCACTCAGATTTCGACCATTAACAGTCGCTATAATCGCGCCTCCATCCCTGGCAATCTTTACCACGACATCGGACTCTTCGCCGAATTGCCTTTTGGCAGCTGTTACCAATGCAGATTCGATTGCTAAGATGACAAGCTCCGGGTCAATCTGCTTTTCTCGATGCAACGAATCTACAATTCGGAGCAATTCTTGTGGATTCATTCCGTTGTTATCTGTTGGGTAGGTAGTTTTTTGGTGGGCGGTGGTGAATTCAGAGCCCCGTTTTCACTACCCCCGTGTCGTGCGTAACAACCGGAAAAGCTAACCCCCTGCCAGCGAAATGTCAACCGCCAATTGAACTTACGCCCTGGGCGCATCTCGCTCCTTAATGATAATGCAGTCATGAATTCGTCTAACGATTATGACACAATCATTATTGGTGCAGGAATGAGCGGGTTGGCCGCAGGCATTCGGCTGGCGCATTACGACCAGAGAGTCTGTGTTTTAGAAAAACACTGGACGATCGGCGGACTGAATTCGTTCTATCGCGTCAACGGGCGAAATTACGACGTTGGTCTCCATGCAATGACCAATTTCACAGAAAAAGGTGCAAAAAAAGGCCCTCTCGCCCGACTCCTCAAACAACTTCGGTTCCGGTGGGACGATTTTCAATTGGCTGAACAAAAAGGGTCGCGAATTGCCTTCCCAAGCGTCCACCTAGATTTCAATAATGACATCCAAATGCTCCAAGCGGAGGTGAACTCCAAGTTTCCCCACCAAAGAGATGCCTTTCAGAATCTACTGAATCGACTGGTTGAATACGACGACTTGGCTCAAGAAGATTTTCAGTTGTCGACTCGAAAGATACTTTCCGAGATTATCAATGACCCTTTGCTAATCGAAATGTTGCTTTGCCCTCTCATGTGGTATGGCAACGCACGCGAACACGATATGGATTGGGGACAATTCTGCATCATGTTCCGAAGCATTTTTCTCGAAGGCTTTGCTAGGCCATTTAAAGGTGTAAGACTAATCCTCAAGCACTTGGTCCGACGTTTTCGCGAACTCGGAGGAGACCTAAGATTGCGAAGCGGGGTCGCTCGGATCTGCGTCGACGGCAATCATGCAGCAGGAGTTGAGCTAGAGAATGGAACGAAGCTAACTGCCAAGCGAATCCTTTCTAGCGCTGGCGTTGTAGAGACCATGCGCATGTGCGACGACAATTCGATCTCTGAAGTCTACATGGCGGGCGAAATGTCATTTATTGAATCGATTTCCGTTCTTGAATGCCAACCCAAAGCATTCGGCTTTGACAAGACGATCGTATTCTTCAATGACTCCGACCAATTCCATTGGAGCAAACCGTCAACTGCGCTATGCGATCTTCGGACAGGCGTTATTTGCTCGCCGAATAACTATGCCTATTCCAGTTCAGAAGGAGAGTTGGAGGCTGGATTTGTGAGGCTCACGACAATTGCCGACCACAACCGCTGGTCGACGCTTTCCACGGAAACATACAGTTCCGAAAAGCTTCGCTGGTATGATGAATCTGTAGCTGCCGCAGTTCGATTCATGCCAGATTTCCGGCGCTATGTTATCGACACCGACATCTTTACGCCGAAAACGATTCGACGCTTTACATCCCATGACAACGGTGCCGTCTACGGTGCGCCTCAAAAGCAACTTGATGGGACGACCCGCCTAAAGAATTTATTCTTATGCGGCACCGATCAAGGTTTCGTAGGAATTGTAGGTGCAATCGTCAGCGGTATCTCGATGGCAAACCAACACTGCCTGCTTGTGGACTAGGTCTGCGAAACCCCGCCCTGACCCTTGACTAGCGCCATCTCCTGGATCCGTGCGCTATCGTACTTTGATTTGTCAGATAACGCACAATTTCGCTCGCAGATTTGTGCGGTATCGACTATAATTAGGATTGATAACGCACGAAAGGGACGTATGCCACGCAAAACTTTAAGCAGCCCGTTGAACTCAGATGGTTTCGTGGGCAGAGACTACGAATTGACTCGGCTCGGGGAAATCCAGAAGAGCCCGGGCTCAAAAATCATCGTCGTGCACGGACGGCGTCGAGTTGGTAAAACCACACTTCTCAACAAGGCTTTTGAAGGGCACACTGTTTTCTTCTTTGAGGGACTGCAAGGGCAAAGAAAAACAACCCAACTGCAACACTTTGTCGACCAATTGGCCAAACGTGTCAACGATCCGAAACTTGCGAGAATGCAAGTGGATAGTTGGAGGGAGGCGTTTCTATTGCTGCATGAACACACGAAAAGCCAACCGTGCGTCATCTACCTCGAAGAGTTGCAATGGATGTCGGACTATCGAGACGAATTGGTATCGGACCTTAAATTTGTTTGGGACAACTACTATCGAAAGAATGAACAACTGATATTGGTGGTCTGCGGTTCATCCCCTTCGTTTCTTGTTCGACACGTGATGCAGTCCAAGGCGCTGCATAACAGATCTCAATGGGAGATGCCGGTGAAAGAATTGCAATTCTCGGATGCTGTTCAATTGATAGGCATCGACAAGTCTCCGTTGGAACAATTGGATGGCTACCTCGCGGTTGGGGGAATCCCTGAATACCTGAAGCTGCTCAACTCGGACTCGTCGGTCTACTTGTCGCTGTCAAAACATGCTTTTGCGGACGGTGGTTTTTTTGTTCACGAAGCGGAACGCGTATTCGTGAGCAGTCTCGCTGAACGACCAGGTTACCGAGCCGTCATCCAAATACTCGCAAAAAAGGGGGCGAATACGAAAAGTTCTATATTGAAGCAGATTAACAACACCAGCGGCGGTGGAGCTAAGGACCTGTTTGAGGATTTAGAGTTGAGTGGCATGATCTATCCGTACTCGCCGATCGGGTTCGGAGAATCGACCCGCGAATGCAAATGGATGATTCGAGATTCCTATCTGCAATTCTTTTTTCGACTGATCGCTCCCAAATTATCGGCGATTCAGCGCGGCGAATTCAATCGCCACCCTTCGAGTGCTCTCAATCACACTGAATACCGAAAATGGTTGGGGTTGTCGTTCGAGCGATTCTGCCTCTTTCATCATCGACAAATAGCATCCGTTTTGGGATTCTCGGGCGTCGAATATCGGGTCGGACCATTTTATCAACGCAATTCTCCATCGGCAGGGCAACTCGATTTCGTCTTCGATCGAAAGGATCGAGTTACCACCGCTTGTGAAATCAAGTACCAAGTCCATCCGCCTGGCGGAGAAATCGTCAAACGATTCGAAAGTGCCATACAACTACTCCCACATAGCAAGCAGCGATCGATCCAGAAAGTTCTCATAAGCCCGAACGGCGCATCGCCAAAGCTCGTCAACGAAGGCTACTTTGATCAAATAATCGACTGGAGTCGCTTGCAACCTTGCCTCGAAAACCATCGCTAAGCTTCCAGTTTGGGATTCGAAATTCTCGGCAATCCGACTCCGTCCCATTGGCGTGGTCAATTTCATCGGTCAATTCCACTTCACGGTAAGCCCGCAGCAATGGTTTTGCAGTTGTTTTCATAGGCTTGCCTGATTTCGTTGTCTTCATGCAGCAAACGCCTATCGATCCATGCGGGATTCTGCGCAGTCTGGTAAAATCATCGCTCCCTGCTGGTGGCACACCCGCTTATATGAGCCCGGAGCAAGCCAAAGGGGAGGGGCACCGGGTCGATGGCCGCAGCGACCTCTTTAGCCTCGGGGTTATGTTCTATGAACTCCTTACTGGTCGACGTCCATTTACCGGCGATACTCATCTCGAACTCTTTGAGCAAATCACGGAATTCGATCCCAAGCCAATACGCCAATGGGACGACTCGGTCGATCTAGAGTTAGAACGCATCTGTCTGAAGATGTTAGCCAAACGCAAGTCGGATCGCTTTTCGAGCGCAAAGGAATTGATCGGCGATCTTCGTGCGTTTTTGGCCGACCGCGAAACCAATGTCTCTACAGACTCGCAACGATCACCTGCTAAGAAATCCGGTTACGCATCCGTCGAGACTCAAATCAATGTTGATGGGGAAACTCCACATGCGGTGACACCCACCTCTGGTCCCAAATCATTGCGTATTGTTCCTAAGGGGCTCCGGTCCTTCGATCAGCATGACGCTGATTTCTTTCTTGAACTGTTGCCTGGTCCACGCGATCGGAATGGACTGCCTGACACACTTGGCTTTTGGAAGAGTCGGATCGAAGAACGAGATTCGGACAGGACGTTTGCAGTCGGCCTAGTCTACGGTCCATCCGGTTGTGGCAAATCATCCATGATGAAAGCGGGACTGCTGCCAAGGCTGTCGTCCGACGTGTTACCCTTTTATTTGGAGGCAACACCCGATCTGACCGAATCGACCCTGTTGGCCATGTTGCGAAAGCGACTGGATACGGAGCAAATTCGCTACGACAAGTCCTGGAGCTTAGTAGAACTAGTCAGTTCGATTCGTCGAGGTCGAACACTTCCCGCCAGCAAGAAGGTGCTGCTGGTCATCGACCAGTTTGAACAGTGGCTATACGCTCATACGCAATCGACTGGCACGGAGTTGCTGGATGCGTTGCTGCAATGTGACGGTTCACGATTGCAAGCGATCGTCATGGTACGCGATGATTTTTGGATGGCAGCCACTCGGTTCTTTCGCGATCTAGATATACCTTTGTTGGAACGGACTAACTCTGCTGCGGTCGATCTGTTTGACATCGATCATGCCGAGCGAGTTTTGAA
>JAYTVL010000068.1:0-8086 GCA_043744075.1 Pirellula sp.
CTGCGATTTGCGTCGCATACGGGACTCGTTGCCTCGTCCACTACCCTAATCATTAGCTGTCCCAGACCACTAGATTGTAAACGGACTAAAACCAACGATGGAAATCTCGCACGTTAACGCCTCTTCCTCATTTGGACCGAGTGATTTACTCCGGTCCAAGGCAAATCAAACATTGGGCAAACTAGAACCGCCAAGCGTTTTCAGAGTCGAATCGGCACCGAGCAATAGCAGCGAAGCAAACGGATTATCCGATTCAAGCCCACAGCCCGAGAGCGAAGATTTGCGAAAAGCGTTCCAAGACTTCGTCGGCCAAACATTGTTTTCACAAATGATCTCATCGATGCGTACCACGCAGAATGGGGCAGCCTATTTTGACGGCGGCCGGGCCGAAAAAATCTTCCAAGGACAACTTGACCAAATCCTTTCCGAAAAACTTTCAGAAGCCAGCGCCTCCAAAATCTCGGACCCTATGTTCAAACTGTTCCAACTAAGAAGACAGTGATTCAGTTGTCAGTTGTCAGTTGTCAGTTGTTAGTGATTCAATTTTAAATTTTAAATTTCATTTTTTCATTTTTCAAATTTTCATTTTTAGGGTTCACGGGGGTTCAACCGCTTCAATGGCTCTCAACAGACTGTGTCGAAGCGTATAGAGCCTAGTTGGTTCCGTGATCTTTTGGCCTTCGAGATCGGTGACATAGAAAACGTCAACGACTTGGTCCAAGTGCGTGCTGACTTTAGCAACTTGCAAATCCAATTTGAGATCAAATAGAATCTTGGAAATGTCGTAAAGCAGACCGATTCGGTCGTATGCAAATACCGAAATAATGGTATTGCTCTCCGAGGTGCTGTTATCAAATCGAATTTGAGTTGGCTGCGTTCTGGCGTTCGCCGCATCGAAAGTTGACTGAGATTTCCAGATGCGTCTAAAGACTGGCGGTTTCGCATTTTTCGATTCAATGGATTGGACCAAATGCTTACAGATTTGTTCAATTCGAGTGGGTGGTGGCGAACCCTCGTAGTCCGAATCTTGAACCACAAAGCGATCCCAGGCGATGCGACCTGGTTGAGTATTGATTTCCGCCGACAATATACTTAGCCCTTGGCTGGAAAGCGCTCCTGCAATCGTATGAAACAAACCCGTCGGTTGCTCTTGTTTCACGGCTGTCACATATTCCGTCGCATCCTGATTGGCCAAGAAATTCCCCCATGCTTGGACCGGTTTTTCAGGAGTAAGCTGGCGCAATCGACGCAATTCTTCCATCAATTCCTTGGGCTTGATAGACAATAAGTAGCCGGCAGGAATTGCTTCGATCTGTTCAGTGCACCAGTTGCTTTCACGTTCCTCGGCCGTCCGACTGGCCATAACCGCAGTCCTCTGTGCGGCCACAATTCCGATGAAGCGTTGGCCCGGGCTATCACTTCGGAACTGAGATTCCGTGGCATCGTACAATTGTAAAATCAACCCGAGCTTCCAATCGTTCAATGCGCCAGGACCAACGGCATCTAGATCTGCGCACGACAAAACCATCAGCATCTGTAAACGCTCAATCGACCCAACCTGTTTTGCGAAATGAACGATGGGGTCCTTCTGAGAAAGATCAAATCGGAAGGCCGTGTGGGACATGAGCAAATGCTGATGAACAAGAAACACTAGTAGTTCGCGATCTGCATCCGACAATTTTAGAAGCTGTGCCGTTTCCTCGGCGATCACGCGTCCTACCTCGCTATGATCCTCAGGGAAACCTTTTCCTAGATCATGCAACAATAGAGCCAAGTGCAAGATCATCTTATTCTGTAAGCCTCGGTAAATGCGTCCGAGTGCGTCATCCGATTTGGCAAATTCTCCGGCACATTCCACCGAACGAATGCAATGCGCGTCAACTGTGTACTTGTGATACTCATTGAATTGCAGAAGGCATCGAGCATGTCGCATCGCAGGAATGATTTGCTCAAGTACGCGCAGTTCATGCAACCGCCTCAATATCTCTCCAAGTCGACCAGGCTGGGCTATCAATTGCAAAAATCGTTCAATCGCCTCTGCACCAACTTGATCGTCGCGACGCCGGAGCATTGCCTGCCTGATCGTGCGCCACGTCTTATGTTCAATACGCCGCATGTAGCGGTTTGCGACTTGCATCAATTCCAACACTTTAGCAGGTTCCGATTGCAGTTTTTCAAGCCCCGATCGCGTTGCCCATATTTCCTTGATCCCAAGTCGAATACCCTTTGAAATTGGCCAAGCTATGAACCGCGACAAATATCCGATCACGCTCAAACGAGACCGCGCCATTCCGACGAAATTAGCTGAACTATAGCGAACTTCACTTGTGTATTCAAAATACTGCTGCATGAATTCTTCGACCGGCAGGACACCATCGGTTCCCCTGAACTTCAACCACTTCGCCATTTCGATTTGCTTGGGCCGGTCAAGTGAATCCTGTGCTCGACCTGCTAGAAAATGCAATTGGTTGCGCAAGTGCAATAGATACTTATATCCGTCCCGAATGGCCCGAAAGTCTTCTTGGGCGAGTAAACCCATTTCAACCAACTGCTCAGGGTCCTTCTCTCCAAAGCAAACAAAGCCTATCCAACGAACAATCTGAACGTCACGCAAACAACCGCGAGACCGCTTGACATTGGGATGCAAGAGGTAGACCAACTCGTTAAATTTTTGACGTTCAATAAATCGCTCGCGTTCAATCAACACTGCAAGTCGCCTCGACCGACGTTTACAGCCAATACGAAATGCGTTCAAGAGGCCGTTGAACAGCACCTCGCTTCCTTCCACCAATCTCATTTCGACCAGAGACGTTAGAACGGTCGCATCGGTCCACGCGGCCTGTCGAGCTTGCGAGGGGGTACGAATGGTAAAACCGAGTTGCAAACCTGCATCTACAATCATTTGCGCGATGGAACGAGCAAGCGGAGCGATCTGCGATTCACTGACACCTCGATACAGCAACATCAGATCGATGTCTGAGAATGGAGCAAGGTCCCGACGACCATATCCTCCCAAAGCCACGAAGGCAAAGCACGAAGCATCGAGGGGTTTCGCTAAACCACTCACTGCAGTTTCAATTAAGTCGTTTATGACTTGGTCAACCTGATCAGCCCACGCAAAGCAGACTTGAGGTCCGGATGCACCTGAATGGTGGAGACTGGCCGCTTTTAGACGCGCGTCCGCAAGTTGCGAACGCGCTTTTACGACTTGCGGGTGTAATGATGACAATTTGTTTGGAAGAATTACAACGCGTCTTGACCGGTTTCACCGGTTCGAATTCGCACCGCATTTAAAAGTTCTGAAACGAAAATCTTGCCGTCTCCAATCTGCCCTGTTTGAGCAGTTTTTACGATCGTGTCGATGACGGTTTGAAGTTCGCCATCTGAACAAATGACTTCAATTTTGACTTTGGGTACAAAATCGACCGCGTACTCAGTTCCACGATAGATTTCCGTATGTCCCTTTTGGCGGCCGTAACCACGCACTTCGCTGACGGTCATTCCATGGATGCCTTGTTCTGTAAGTGCGTTCTTGACGTCTTCTAACTTAAAGTGACGAACAATGGCTTCTATTTTCTTCATTCCGGACTCCAGGATGCGTATTCCAAACCAAAAGGCTTGGGTGATTATCGAAATGCGGGACCGCCTGTGCGTCGTTCGCACATCCCACCTCTATAGTGTAACCAAACGGATTCATATCCAACAAGGGTAACATCACATCCGGGCTCAAGTCTCATAGGGATTTCGGTAGATTAAGTGCCCGGGGCTGGAATTTGGGCTGGGACGGGAACCTTTGGCGAATCAGCGGAAAGAGCCGATTTCGCTGGGGCGGTGACGACTTCACCGTCTAGAGGCTTCCGTGGCAGTTTCTCGTCCCTAATCGCAGCTTGATAGACGAACGCCGCCATAATAATGGACGCTTGTTTTGCATCTTCTGCCTGAATTCGTTCGTAAACGTCCATGCTGGAATGGTGAGTCCGCGTGTCGTACTCGACGGGATCTTGTATGAACTGGAATCCGGGAAGGCCGAGTCCGTCGAAAGACTCGTGGTCCGTTCCGCCTGTGTTCGACGATGTGATTGTGGTTGCACCCACATCTGCAAACGGCGCCAACCAGGCGCGGAAAATTGGCCGAACAGCCTCGTTTCCTTGAAGATAAACACCGCGAATCTTTCCAGTACCGTTGTCTAAGTTGAAGTATGCAGAGAATTTTTCGTGTTCGGCTTTGAGTTCGTACGTCGGTCGGGGACGTTCATGCGTTGCATCGCCCCCACCCCCTTCGCCCCTGGCAGGGAATTTGCGGCTTCCAAAATGATCGGAAACGTAAGCTTGAGATCCAAGCAGCCCCTGCTCTTCGCCAGTCCATAATGCAATGCGGATCGTCCTCCTGGGTTTGGTACCTATGGCTTTCAAAATCCGAACAGCCTCCAATGCGACTCCACATCCTATCGCATTGTCTGTGGCTCCAGTCCCTGCATGCCATGAGTCAAAATGACCGCCCAGCATGACTACTTCATCTTTGAGGTCTGACCCCGGTATTTCTGCGATGACATTAAAACTATTCACATCGCTATCGTGATATTGCGATTCAATATCGATGGCAAGCTTTGGATGCGAACCCTTCTGGATCATACGGACAATGCGATTGTAATGTTCGGCTGCCATCACCAACTGCGGCAACACCTCAGGTGGATTAGTAGCCCATGGGCGCGGTCCAGTGCTAAATGGATTTGATCGTTCTGCACCGGGAACCCGACTCGCTGGATCGGCCTTTCGGGGCATGATGGCGGATTGAACGAAAACGGTTCCACCATCGCCACGGCCTGGTTCAACGATAACGGCAGCCCCTTCGTCGTATGCCATCTGCCACTTATCTAATTGAATTTGCTGTGCGCCTGATGCGCTGCGGCCTTCCGGCCGCGGACCCGGTGTCGCGGCACCAGGATCGCCAGCTGCAGTAGCCGGCGGTGCATTGCTATCCGGTCTTCCCGGGCCGCCGGGACCAGGAGGGCCGCCGCCGCCAGGGCCACGTCGACGTGGCGACGACACATCTGCGTTTGCAAGTCTGAGTAGATCTGCATCCGTCTTACGAGTTGCGGACGGATCAAATAGCGCCTTGATTTCTCGCGGAGGACTGATCAATACGATCGCACGACCTAACTTGCCACGGAACTTTTCTAATTCCGCTGGCGTCGATGCATCGAAGTAGATCGGTTCGCTTCGGATGGTCCTCGGGGTACTTGGCGTCCAGGCCTTTGGATAGGCGATCAAAGCAGTGTAATGCGGCTCGACCAAACTTACGGAGCATGCCTCCAGCGTCCAGCCTCGACCAAATGGCCCCCAACTTTCTAGGTGCGCGTTTTCTAATCCCCACTCCGCCAGCTTCTCTTTGGTCCATTCGCCAGCTCTTTTTGTAATAGGCGAGCCTGTCAATCGAGGGCCATGGACATCCGTTAAATAACTGATCGACTCCATAACGTGCGAGCGATTAAGCCCCTCGTCCTTAATCTTATCGATCACATCAGTATCAATTTTTTCGACAGGCGCTTGAGCCGACAATATCGGACTCATTGCTAGGCTTATTACTGCAACGGAACTACAAACACGGATCTTCTTGTTCATCGCAAACTCGACTTCGTTGGGACTATCAAAAAACGTGACTCAACGTAGCTTAGGCTTCCAGCCTGAGTATTCAAGAGAAATCCTCACAGGCAAGATGCGCAAGATGCCTATGCTACGTTTAGAACCTAGCCTTCGGATTGTTAAAGTACCGTATTATGCCTCGTGCAGAATCAAGATGCTACATGAGCCTATGTCAAAGATCGCTTCGCCAATCTCAGTCTGATTGGCCCCTTGAGCGTATCGATCTTTCTTTCGTCGATATCGACAACCTCTCCATTTTGGGTGATTTCAATTGATCCGTCACGAACCATGTCGGACGCAACCTCGCGAACTGCCGTCATTAGCTCACGCCATTGGGATCCGAATGCTCGCCCAATATCCGACGGACATACGCTTTCCCCGGGCCTCATCATCAGCAAAAATCGGAGGATTTCGTCCCGGATGTCTTTGTTGCTGGGTTCCTCGTGTTCATTCCATCGCGTTTTCATATTGATTCTTTCTATTGAGTTGCGTGAGCCCATTTCCTGAAAGAAAAGAAACGGTGGATGAAACAACGAAACGAACCACGAAACCTTACCCCTCCGGTGGAATACTGCGTCCGTGCGGATCCAGAGTCGATAGACCTGTTTCGGCGTCTAGCTTGTCACGCAGCGACGAATTTGTAAAGTGCTCTAGCGACTCGGCTTGAGCATGCAGTCTTGCGTTGCTAGCGTTGACTTCCACTGAGAGATACTGCTCCCACAAGCGGTGGGCACGGATCAAATTCTGAGCGACTCGATGCCCTTTGTCTGTCAGGGTTACCGATGCTTGGCTTACAGAAACCCAACCCTCGCGAACTAAATCTGAAGCGACCGAGCCCAGTTTTTGCACAGATATCTTAAGTTGCGTTGCAATATCAGAAATCGGTAGGACGGCTCGACTTTCAGAAGCGTCTTCCTTTTCCATCCTTCGCTCCGATTGACGATAAAGCAAAGCTAGAATGTCCTCGCCGACAATCTTGCGAGCAACCGTCCTTTGTTCTAGCAAACGAACGAGCACGCCCGACTTGGGGCTGGCAATCAACGCGATTACCAAAAAAAAACCACTTGCAACAGCCATCATTGCGGCGGAATTGACCGACTTAAAACCAAAGGGGACGGGTACAAACCGCGCTAACAAATGCCCCAATATTGCTGAAGCGATTCCAATAGCCACGCTTACAAGGATCATCGACGTCAGCCGTTTGCACAACAAAAACGCAGTTGAAGAAGGGACAACTAACATGGCTACTACCAAGATATTCCCAACTGCTTCAAAACTCGCGATGCAAGTAACAGCTACAAAAGAAGCCAACACGTATTGAAAAAGTGTCGGCGAGATTCCTTGAGCTTGTGATAGGAGTGGATCGAAGGTCGAAACTTGCCACTGCTTGAAGAACAAAGCAATGCAAGTTGCGTTGAGGATGCAGACAACGCTTAGGGTGATAACAACCTGAGGAATCGGCCCAAATGGCGTCATAACCTTGCCTGAGTCCAAAATAATCAATTCGAGACTTCCGTACAGAACACAAGAAGGATCCAAATCGATATGGTCGCCGGCCCGAACGATCATTACCAAGCCAACTGCAAAAAACGTCGTGAATACCACTCCGATGGCAGCACTCTCCTCTACTTTGCCATATTTTCGAATTAATTCGGTTAGCCAGACTGTCAAGAGTCCCATACATGCGGCACCGAACAACACGACAACCGATCCTCGAGTACCACTAAACAAGAAAGCTGCGGCGATGCCAGGCAAAACAGAGTGACTAATCGCATCTCCCATCAAACTGAGCCGACGCAGAACTAGGAAATTACCCAGCAATGAGGCTGCAATCGCGCATAAAGCGCCTGCAACGATGATCCAGCCATCGGTCTGCCAATCCAAATCCATGTGTTAAAAAGCTTCTGGAGGAAAAATCTCTTTGCTAATTGAAGCCTACAAGATACCTATTTCTTTTCAATTTGCGCCATTTCGTCCCCAAAATCGAGAATTGGTTCGGACTCTGACAAAGGATCCGCACCCGATTCGGAGCCCTGAACTGGAGCCTTTTTCGGGGCTTTTTTGGGACGTTCCATCATTGATATGGTGATCACAGCCGCGACCAATCCGACCATAAAGAGAATCCATACATAGGGTAGCAACGCGTACATGGCGGCCTGACAAGACTTATTTTCTGTTTAACAACGGTTTAGCCCAACTCCCTAAGGGTAATTTACCGCCAGCGAAACCACAAGTTTTGACCAGACTTTACTTGGCGAGAAGTTGGCTTTTCTCTGATTTTGCTGAGAAATCTGCCGCACATTGGCATGACGCACTGATGTTTAACCGCTCGAGGCCCTAAAGCCCAATGGCACTCACTTTGAGCCGCAACGCGCTAGCGTGCGGGCCGGAAGTCAAGTAATCACCTGCAAATCCGGCCCTCATGCTAGCGCATTGAGGCTCAA
>JAYTVL010000069.1:0-8082 GCA_043744075.1 Pirellula sp.
ACTCTTTTGCTGATGAATCTAAGAGTGGCCTTCATTTCGTTGGTTGCAATTCCGCTCTCATTGCTCTCTTCGATTTCCATATTGTGGTTCTTCGGTGTCAGCTTGAATACACTGACGCTAGGTGGACTAGCTATCGCCGTCGGTGAAGTCGTCGACGATGCGGTTATTGATGTCGAAAATATTTTCCGACGATTTCGACAAGCAAAAGCCAAGTTCGGAGTCTTCGATGCAGCCCAGGTTGCCCTCGACGCTTCGCTTGAAGTACGGTCAGCAGTCGTCTATGCGACGTGGATTGTGGTGGCAGTCTTTGTGCCTGTGCTTTTAATGGGTGGAGTCCAAGGAAGATTATTCGCACCGCTTGGCTACGCCTATATTCTCGCTACGGTCTCGTCGCTAGTTGTTGCATTGACTGTAACACCCGTCATGTCAGTTGTATTGCTCCGCAATCGCGTCTCGACGCATGACCCAATTTTTCTCAAGTGGCTTCAAGACATATATTTATTCGCCCTGAGAATGGTCATTCGCTTGCGCTGGCCTGCTATCGGATTGGTGTTCATAGCGACTTTACTAGCTGCGTTCGTTATATCTAAATCAGGAGGTGAATTCCTACCCGAGCTCCGTGAAAGTCACCTTATCGTTCACATGCAATCCTTAGCGGGAACATCACTCGAACAAAACGTAAAGACTGGACGGCAGGTGACAAAAAAGCTGCTTGAAATGGACGAAGTCGCAAACGTTTGTCATTTAGCGGGCCGTGCCGAACAGGGCGAGGATACGTGGGGAATTGAGTATGGAGAGATCGAAGTCCCATTAAAATCTGGCGTCGATGTTGAAGCAATTCGCGAGCGGCTGCTTGAGGACCTGCCTAAAGAATTTCCCGGCAACAATTTTCATGCGTTCACATTCTTGTCTGAATGCATACACGATAGTCTTTCGGGTGCGATTGCTCCCGTTCTTGTCAAAGTGAAAGGCTACGATGTCCAATTAGTTGACGTGACTATCCAAAGGCTTGTAGCGATCATGAACGGTACAACGGGCAGTCAGGGTGTGTTCGCAGAGCCTCAGGACGGGCAACCAGAGTGCGTTATCCGCATTCGCCACAACGATGCAGCCAAATTTGGTCTGCGACCGTCTGATGTAATTGAAAGTGTCCACGCAGCATACCAAGGAGCAGTCGTTGGCCAAGTCTACGACCGCAATCGTGTAACGCCGATCGTAGTAGTTCTGGACCCGTCGATTCGCAACCATCCTGATCTGATTCGAAATCTCTGGTTGACCGTTCCAGTTGATCGGCGAATTGACAATAGCCAGACGATAAATCCGCTTCGTAGCAATATTATTAAGCACGATGAAGGGCGAGTACAACTATCTCAGGTCGCTGATGTTTTTCTAAGCGATGGACGATTCTTAGTAACTCATGAGAACGGAATTCGAACACAGACCATATCCTGTTCAACGGTTGGTCGAGATGTCGAAACTTTCGTTCGGGACTTAGAATCACAAATTCGCAATATAAAGATGCCCGCAGGAATACAAGTGGAGGTCACGGGCGAACATATTGCGAAACGAACTTCTCAATCCGAATTGCTGATGACAGGTGGAGCGGCCTCGGTGGCGGTCTTAATTCTATTGTGGATGGCACTACGTTCGTACACGGCGACCGTATTGGTTATGCTCAACGTTCCTTTCGCATTGATCGGAGGTGTCTTTGCAGTTTATTGGATGGGAAATGTGTTGAACGTCGGATCTCTGGTTGGTTTCGTGACACTGTTTGGCATCACGATGCGAAACGGAATTATGATGGTAACTCACTGGCAACACTTATCCGTCGAATCGTCCGGAAACGAAGATTGGCCTACAATCGTTTTGCAGGGAGCGAGAGAGCGACTCGGTCCCATTCTCATGACCGCGCTCGTGACGGGTTTGGGACTAGCGCCAATCGCGCTTGGCAGTAATCAAGCTGGTCGCGAGATTGAAGGTCCAATGGCGATCGTGATCCTAGGTGGCTTAGTGACATCGACGATTTTAAACCTATTTATCCTTCCTGCATTCGCAAATATAGTTGGCAGCCGATTGCTACCCGGAAAGCAAAACGAATTTTCCAACAGTAACAGCATTCGAAGCGAGTGAAAACAGTTATGACAGAAAGTTGGAAGCAACACATACGGAGAACTTGGAATAGCCAAAAACGCCAAGTATGGCAAACTTTCTTGTGGGTCGTTTGGGGGATGTGGTGGGGAGGCTTAAGTTTCTATGCAATAGTCGTCGTCCCTATAGGCACGAACTTGATCGGAAGCGTAGAACAAGGCTTCATCACTCAGCAGGTAACGAGTTGGCACAATTTGCTTTTCTTGTTCTTTGTGATTTGTCTTTGCTTTGAAGCGATACTGCGTCGCAAAAGGTCCTTTTGGGCGATCGTGGCCATTCTTGCCGTCGTGAACGGGTTACTGTTCATAGGGCACGCTATGTTGAGTCGTCAAATGGACTTTGAGAAACAAACGGTACCGGCTGGTTTTTATGCTAGTCATGCAATCTATTTGTGGATAACTGCTGTAGAGTGGTTCGCCGGCATTGCATTGCCAATTTGGATGAACTCGTCCATCAAAACCCATCTGGATTCTTGGACTCAAATGGACATAGCCGACCGTTAACCGATGAGCAGAGCACTACCTGGGGGCCAAAATCGGAAACACCACAACGGCATAGGAAGTTAGACCGCCCCACCAAACACTCCAAGTAAAGCAAACCCCAAGTGTCCAAGAAGTTTGGAGGAATCCAGAGATTCGAATGAATGGTCGAGTTGAAATAGCTTTGTTCATCAATCAACTTCTAGGACCGATCCATCTGGTGAAATCTTTATATCGCGCGTCTTGCCATCGGACGACTTTCCACGCACCTCGTAGACGGTTTTGTCGCCGTCTTTTTCAGTCCACGCAGTGTCGAACTTGACGCCAGGAAGCTTTTCTTTAGCTACCTTCATCACTGCTTCTGGCACCTTATCGATTGGAACCATTTCGGTCTTTTCAAAGACCTCACCGCAGCCGGCGAATGTAAGACACAGTATTGCAGTGGCAAACAGTTTGAGTCGCATTGAATTCTCTTCGAAGTAAAAAGGAAGTTGTGTAATTCGATCAAGAATCAGTCTGGTTGAGAGACCGTCTCTCCGCCAGCACGAGTAGTTAACGACTGGTAGGTTTTGTAGTCGAGCGAACTACTCAGGAAACTTACGTGTCCATCCGCAAACAAGAACTGTACGCCTCCCGTGTGCTCGCTGAAAAATTGATTGACATGTGAGCGACGATCACCAGGACCATATCCGTCTCCGGTATGCCCCAAGCACAAGCTTGATGCGGACTCTGGAGGTCCCGTCCCTATCCCATCGCTACCGTCTGGAACGATCACCGCGTTCGTCACGGCTCCAGACCAAGTTGCTTCGCCGAGTCGAAACCCGCGTTCGCCAACCATCAATGTTGTGGAAGACCCGTCGGTAAGAGATTGTATTCCGACCTTGCTATTGCGAAAGAATACTCCATCTCCATCCACTCCGGGTTCGAACGTACCAAACACCCCGACATAGTTCGCAGGAGCCGCTTCACAAATGTTCGAAATGAACGCGCCTGTCGAGAGGCTTCGGATGGCTACTTGCCAGCGATCAGGGGAATTGTCAGATGGGCACAGGAAGCTAGATAGTTTTTGCGTTCGCGAGTTGCTGTTGATTGGATTCTCGATGCTCAATTTAAAGTCGATCTGACTGTAAAGTACCGCTTGTTCCATTTGCGGTAGGATTGCGCTGCCCCAACCCCAGCCGGGACCAATGTCATTTCCAGTGGCGTTGACATTTGAAATGTAACCCGAAGGAAACCGACGAAAGACGCCATGATAATTTTGAATGGCTAGTCCAATCTGCCTCAAGTTGTTCTGACACTGTATACGGCGTGCGGCTTCGCGAGCTTGCTGTACCGCAGGAAGTAGCAAACCAGCTAAAGCCCCAATAATGCTGATAACCACCAATAGCTCAACCAGAGTGAATCCCTGTCGAATCTTTTTCCAGATTGTCATCTAAGACAGTCCTTTTCGTTCACGTTGGTTAAGCTGAGATTGGTAATCGCTTGCAATCTTATTGTAGCACATGGGAGCATTTCGTTTTTTGGTCAGTTGGCATAAAGGAATTCATTGGGTTTCCATGGGGCACTGTAAGCCTCGTTCTTTCGTCCTTCTCGGTCATGAACATAGATTTTGAAAACCTCCGGTTTTCGCCAAGTTGCCGTGAATGAGCCCCGGCGAAGCGTCTCCTTGGAGTGGCCATGGCTCGGCAAGCCATCGACCTCCGACTGCGTTTTGCCAAAGTTTTCTCAGGGGGAAATCGGTTGAAGTTCGGATCGCGTTCTCGTGCGTCCACCATTGACTTGAATGGAATCCGTTTGTCCTTCAAATTCATTTCCTGCTTCCATTTTGCCAGACTCAAACTCTTCGAGCATTCGTTCTCTGACTGTCAGTTGTCCTGAACCGGCTTTGGTCACGATACGGTCGATGACGTTCCTATCAAGCTTGATTCCATCTCGATGAAGTTCGTCGCATGCTTGGTCTGGGGAACTCGACAAAGCAACCATTCTTGCCACCTTTGATATCAACCATGGCGAAACGCCTCAATTGGAGTTTCGTAGCCTTTCCGTAGACACTCGCGAGAAACATTCTGACTACTTTCTGTTAATAATTGATGGGCGATATGGCTCGCTATCGTCCTAATACGACTATGCGGTTTCCATTGGGATCAAAGTTATCGGGTTAGTTCATGGGGCACCCGACGATCTTCCCGTAATTAACTCAGAGGGAGATCCATATCTTCGTGAAAAACTGGAGCAGTTTAAGGAAAAAATCAAAACGAATCGACTCGTGAAGTTTTGGAAAGAAGCAAATGAATTGCGTGGCTTGTTTGGCTAGAGTCTTTCAAAGACTATTAAGATCTACTCGGCTGTGGGATGGATTCGAGCTAACAGCGTCGCGAGTGAGGACGCACTCACGGACCTTAATGACCTACGCAAGGAAAACGATAAGCTTCGTGCCCAACTCAAGCTCCTCGGAAATCGTGAACCAAACAAAGACTTGAACCTAGTAGGACTCGATGAGATTTTTAGCTTTAAGGTCGGGAGTTCGAGGGGACAGGGAGGAACTTATTACGAAACACTTTCGGCCAGCTGGTCGGAGATTTTTTCGGTCTTGGCGCCGGATCTTTTGGAACAACCAGTTGACGACATTGCCAACAAATTTATCGCCCAAGGGATTTATCGACTTCGCAAGGACACTCAAGATGCGGACTATTCGCTGATAGTTGTGGGCGACGATTTCAGTACTATTAGAGTACAATTGACTGCACTCAAACTTGTTGTGGCCGAAAAATTGCCAACTACGAAGGGCTCCTTTGCAGTTTTTTGGTCACTTACGCCAAAAGGTCAGCAGTTGATGCTTCAGCTGCGTACGGTTACATCAACCAAGACAATTTGAAGTGAAAGATGCGCAGGGATTAACAGGCACAAAAAAAGTCAGACTGTAGGAACGGACCGTCGGGGGCTTCGGTCACTCGCAAGGTCCGCAGCCCGGAATGCCGATGTTCATCGCTTCCAACACAGATTCTTTCTTTGCCCGAACCCGCGTCGGTTTAGCCCACCGACGCAGATTTGATAGATGTTTTCCGGAGCTTCGATGACACGATGTCAAACCGCAGAACTTACTGGTTGATTCCGCTGAGAATGTTTATCTCGTCGATTTCGAATTGGCCCTGCAAGACGAGGAGGTTTGCAAACGTTTACCAGCCGGTGGTACCCCTGCCTACATGAGCCCCGAGCAAGCCATAGGGGAGGGCATCGTGTCGACGGTCGCAGTGTTATTTTTAGCCTACCAATACTCCTCTAATTCAGCCGGGTGCAGGCTCCGTAGTCGACACTATAATAGCAAACAACAATATCGAGACGCCGATTAATGCGACGCCAAGGTCGGGTTCGAAGACACTGCGTATTGTTCCCAAAGGGTTACGTTCTTTCGATCAGCACGATTCCGATTTCTTTTTTGAGTTGTTGCCAGGCCCTCGCGATCGAAATGGACTGCCCGATACGGTCGGCTTATGGAAAAACCGCATCGAGGAACGCGACTCGGAAAAGACATTCAACGTCGGCCTCGTTTACGGCCCTTCGGGTTGTGGTAAATCGTCCATGATGACACAATTCGGAAGCAGTTGATCTGTTCGATATCGACCATTCAGAGCGAGTCTTGAAGGCGTTCGATCGTGCGTTTGGCAAATACAGCCAAACGACAGCGAAGACAAAGCCGATCTCAAGCAGTTTGTTACCGAATCCGTCCGTGGACTGGCGGAAAAGAACAAAGTCATCTGGGTGCGTCTAGCCCTATTTGCGGAAATGATGAAAAGCCGGCCCTGGACATTGGAAGCTTTGAGGGACGTGGGAGGTACATCAGGCGTCGGAGCCACGTTCCTGGACGAGACGTTTTCCGCCCAAGGAGCGCCCCCCGAGCATCGTTACTGTCAAACCTCTGCCCGAGCTGTGTTGCGATCCTTGCTTCCCGATAGCGGAACCGACATTAAGGGTCACAGCCGTACACTCAACGAATTGCTCGCGGCATCAGGCTACGAAAGCCGGCCAAGAGATTTCGCGGATCCACAACGAGCAATGATACGATCGGCTAGTGGTCTTCACGTGTTGACCTGGGGCGGAGGCTTGGTGGCGTTGTTGTTGATTGGATTGGGGATTGACTAACTGGCACTTTACGACAGCGTCGTCCAAAAGAAAAAAGCCTGATTTCTCAGGCTTTCGTGGACAGTTAGCGGATGGGGAGGGATTCGAACAACCTGATGATTCCCCAGGGAAAGATGCAAATCCGATATTCCGTGGTACAAATACGACGCGCGCTCAAATTGGGAACAATGATGCCGCATTACTCCCAGCCGAAATCGTTCAGTTGATTGATACTTGCACTCAAATGAACCAGCAGGCTGTGGCACGTGTTCTGAACTTTGCGAAATTCGAACTTGCCTCGCAAACCCAGGCCTCTATCCCAACGTCAACCACATAAAGGAGAGTTCGAAACATTCAGCATTTCGAAGCGAGCCCACGAACTCTTGAAGCGCCTTACTTTACGACATCAGTAAACTCTGTCGGAAGTGCTTGAAACACGGCTTGGAAGCGTCATAAGACTCGGTCGACCGTTTTATGCACGGACAGACAACTGTTCCCTGGTACAATTCAGGAACAGTGCATGCCATTGTCACGTTCTGAAAAAGACACACGAACTTGCTATGCGGAGACAGTGAATGAGCGAAACTCGTTCTTTGAAGTTGCAATTACCCCCTAAACGTACTGCAACCGTACAACTTTCAAAGCGCGAGGACGGGATTATAAGTAGCGAAGTAACTGGTCAGCACCTCTAAATCATAAACGCTGGAAGTTTACCATTAAAGAGCATCTTTAAAGCCTCCGTTGGGTTAATTCCATTCTTCATACAAGTAGAGATATAGCTGCGAATTCTACAGAAGTTATCAGCGCCATCCATAGAGCGGAAGCATCCTGATATTTTCTGCTGCACTTTTGTCATCCTAAGGTCACGCTCACCCTGATTATTAGTGAAGGGAACATCAGTCTCGCGCATAAATCGCAAAGTCTCTTTTTCAAAAGTCTCTAGCCTCTCAAGTAAGTTCCGTGATTTAGACTTCTTTACCCGCCCTCTTTTCTTGCTTTCTCCCTTCACTTGTTCAGCAACTGGACATTCAAGTTTTCCTTCAAGCAGAATTTGAGAATACCGCTTACTGAAGCTCTCTTGATTTCGCTCACTAACAAAGCCAACTGCTATCTTTTCGTTGTTAATCTCAACAAGCAGCTCCTGCATCAGCTTTGCCCAAACTTGACCCTCAAATTGAATGCTCCACTCCAGTTCTCTCAAATGATGCGCATTGCAAAGGGGTGCAACCGGCTGAGCGATGGCATTTAAGTTTTCAAGCTGCTAGGAAAAATGAGTCTATGAAGTTGGTTCGATCACCATATATGGCCAATGCTTTTTCCTGATGAACACACTGAA
>JAYTVL010000070.1:0-2457 GCA_043744075.1 Pirellula sp.
CGACAACCGACAACCGACAACCGACAACCGACAACCGACAACCGACAACCGACAACCGACAACCGACAACCGACAACCGACAACTGACAACCGACAACCGACAACCGACAACTTCACATGGACTATCAACAGGGAGAGTTGTTTTCAAACGAACTCGCCCCATGGGAAATCGATGCGGCGGCAGAGACTCTCTGCGCGCTGGTCGCGTTTCCCGAAACTCCGTTTGGACCGTACGACTATCGAATTCCCGACGAACTTGGCGGCTTGATCAAGCCCGCGATGCGAGTTGTGGTGCCACTCGGCAAAGGAAACCGCGAGATGGTCGGCTACGCTATAGCTGTTCACATTAGCCAGCATCCGCGACAGCTCATCAAGCCGATCCTGCGAGCCATCGATCCCGAACCCCTTTGCAATTCCAATCTACTGCAACTGATTCAATGGATGAGTCGCTACTATCTTGTCCCACTCGGACAAGTTTTCGAGGCAGTGATTCCAGCTGGCGTTCGAGCCGGAGCAGGCACTCGCAACCAAACTTTGCTCAAACCAGCCCTCAAAGCCGGTGACGACTCGCTCGTCAAAGCGCTTCCAGTCAAACAGCGCCAAACTCTGCAGCAATTGATATTGGCCGATGAACCACTTTCTCAAGATCAGTTGCGGCATCTGGCTCAATGCTCAGATGGTGTCATCAAGAAACTATGCGAACTCGAATTCGTTGAGTCGTATACAGAACGAGTAATGACCTATGGAAAAGATGTCGCGGCAGAAGTCCACGAACGAATTATGCCACCGGCACTCTCGTCCGATCAGCGAATCGCATTGCAAACTATTTTTGGCGCAATCGATTCGGGTGAGCATGAAACCATCCTTTTGCATGGCGTGACAGGGAGTGGCAAGACCGAAGTCTACATGCAATCGATCGAACAAGTGATTTCATTTGGAAGGCAAGCAATTGTACTCGTCCCCGAAATCAGCTTAACACCACAAACGCGCTCGCGATTCCAGAACCGGTTCGCCAGCGTTGCCGTCTTGCATTCGAAAATGAGTGGTCCAGAGCGCCACTACCAATGGAAACGAATTGCCGAGGGTAGTGTACAAGTCATCATAGGCCCACGCAGCGCCATTTTCGCGCCGGCCCCGTACCTCGGTCTGATCATCCTCGATGAAGAGCACGAAAACTCGTTCAAGCAGGAAACCATACCACGCTATCATGCTCGAGACGTCGCCATCCATCGTGCCTCGTTAGAACGCATTCCGCTTGTACTAGGCTCTGCAACTCCATCTCTGGAAACGTTCCATCGTGCCACCATCGGTCAGTATAAAAAAGTAGCCCTTCCTCGCCGCATTTTGAATCGTCCGCTTCCAGAGGTGACCACGATCGACATGCGATCCAATCGTATCGATATCGATCGGGGCAGCCTTTCGCGGCCGCTGGTTCAAGCCATCGAAAAAACGCTGGCTGAAAACGGCCAGACGATTCTGCTACTCAATCGGCGAGGCTTTGCGACGTCGATTCAGTGTCCTGCTTGTGGTCACGTCGTTATGTGTCCTGATTGCGATTTAGCCCTCACGCACCATCGGGAAGGGAGCAAAGCGCTATGCCATTTCTGCGACTATACCATTGCGGTTCCTCAAGTGTGCCAGAAATGCGGTTTTGAAGCAATTCGGTTTACTGGACTCGGGACTCAGAAATTGGAAATGGAGGTTCAACAGCGGTTTCCGGATGCGGCAATCGCTCGCATGGATTCCGACACGATGAAGAAACCGGGCAGTCATGAGCGCATTCAAGCTGACTTTCGAGCTGGCCGCATTCAGATTCTGATGGGGACGCAAATGATCGCCAAGGGATTGGACTTCCCGAATGTATTGTTAGTGGGTGTGGTCAATGCCGACACGGCCCTTCATTTTCCAGATTTTCGGGCATCGGAGAAAACGTTTCAATTGGTCACACAAGTCGCGGGTCGCACGGGCCGCGGGGAACGCGGTGGCGTCGTGCTTGTTCAGACTTATTCGCCCGACCACCCAGCGATCATTGCGGCCTGCAAACATGACTATAGAAGTTTCTCGGATCAAGAGCTGATTCAACGCGAGCAGTATGGCTACCCGCCCTATGCATCGCTTGCTCGAATCATCATGCGCGGACCGGTACAGCGAGACGCCGAAGAGTTTGCGGATGGCATCGTAAAAAAAATTCAGTTGGAGATATCCCGAACATCGGCACCAGTACGAGTGTTAGGTCCGGCGCCACCGCCAATCGCGAAATTGCGTGGTCACTATCGATTCCACGCAATGCTAATTTCAAAGGACCCAGGCGCATTAAACAAGATTCTCTCGCGAGTGCAATCGGACACCAAAACCACTGGCGACAACCTCTACCTAATCGACATCGACCCGATTGACATGCTGTAGGAGAGGCACCTCTGGCCTTGTGCCAGTGGACCGATGACTCGTCGGCTAAAC
>JAYTVL010000071.1:0-8055 GCA_043744075.1 Pirellula sp.
CAACTCCATCACGAAGTACGGGCGGCCGGACTCGGTAGCGCCACCATCGAATACTTTGGCGATATTGGGATGGTCCATAAGTGCCAAAGCTTGCCGCTCGGCCTCAAACCGGGCGACGACTTCCTTGGTTTCCATGCCGGGCTTGATGATCTTCAAGGCTACGCGGCGTTTGATTGGCTGACTCTGTTCGGCCATGTAGACGACACCCATGCCCCCTTCGCCGATCTGCTGCAGGAGCTTGTAGGGACCAATCACGGTGCCTGGGCCCTCCGATATTGGTCGATGGGCGAGCGTGTAATCGACAGGCGGACGCTCAAGAAAATCTTCACTTTGATTTTGAACCGCTAAAAGCGATTGAACATTCTCAAACAATTCCTGATTGCCCGCACACGCGCCTTTTAGATACGCATTGCGTTCGGCGGGCGTCTTCAATTCGAGAGCCGCTAGGAAAATGGATTGCTCAGTGGTCGATGTAGGCATGGCTCTCTCTTAATTGGCAAAAGGGTTGTTCGCGATTCCCAATGTCATGCGACGTCCAGCCAATCCGAGGGCCAAAAATCTGAAAACAAATAGTTACTTTCTTTTAGCACTGCAATCTGGCTCGCCGTCAGCCCGAGCCATTTCACGTTTCAACCAAGAGCTGGCGTAAACCCAGTTGCGTTTCACCGTTCGGGGTGAATCACCCATCAACACTGCCGTCTGCTCAATCGTCATCTCGGCAAAGTACCGCAGCTTGACTAATTCGGCCAGATGAGGATGAACCATCGCCAACCGAGACAAGGCTTCATCTAATGCCAGTATTCGTTCATCGGGTGGCAGCGAGACTAAGTCGTCTTCCTGGATCTGGAATTGTTGATATCCGCCGCCATGTTTTAGACGAGCTTTGCGCCGGGCGCTCTCGACCAGGATCCGCCGCATAGCTTCTGCGGCTGCTCCAAAGAAGTGCCGACTGTTAGCAAAGGGTCCTCCAAGTCTCAAATAGGCTTCGTGCACCAGTGCCGTCGCCTGCAGTGTCTGGCCAGGTTGTTCATGAGCCAACTTCGCCGCCGCCAACTTCCGCAATTCATCATAAACCAGCGGGAATAATTCCTCCGTCGCCGACGGATCTCCGAATTCTATTTGCGATAGGATGCGAGTGACGTCTGACATGGGAATGCTTTCGGTGACAGTTCATTAATCCAATCTCAGTATACTGTCGACGTGCTCAGATAGCTTGCGGCATTTAATTGAGGATACTGGGGAGTTTCACGCGGGCTTGAACGAGCATCACGCGGAGCGTGATGGGTACTTTCTATTGTACTCATCACGCTCCGCGTGATGCCCAAGCCTCCGCGTGATGCCCAAGCCTACTTTACAAACACCAACCCACTCTCCATCAATATCCTAAACGTCAATAACGATTCTACACGATTTGATTTTTTCTACACGATTTCATTTTCAAGTTATCTCACCCGCTTATTTCAAACTCGTAGCATCATGCTCGACTTCAGGTTCTTCGACCCGTTGGAAACGCTTTCGATTGTCGAACGGAAGCTGCCTCATTGGTCCCAAGCGGGCGTTATCTCTTTCCTCACGTTTCGCGCCCATGACTCGATGCCCAAAGCCGTCGTCAAGGCGTTTTTGCAAGAACGCAATGACTGGCTAATGAGGCATGGAATCGATTCGAAGCTGAGTGACTGGAAAAGCCGTTTGGCTCAGCTTGGCAAGCAAATCGAACGAGAATTTTTCCAGCACTTTTCCGACCGATGGAATGATGAACTTGACAACTGCCATGGTGCTTGCGTCTTGCGGGATCCCAACTGTGCCGCGATCGTGGCGAACAGTCTGCAACATTTTGATGGCGATCGTTACGAACTAACCGATTTCGTGGTGATGCCAAATCATGTGCATATTTTAGTTGCGTTTCCCGACGAAGATTCTTTGCTTAAGCAGTCTGAGTCATGGAAGCATTTTACGGCTACCAAGATCAATCGACTGATTGGCAGCAGCGGTCGATATTGGGAGCAAGATGGTTTTGATCACCTACTGCGCTCGGACGTCCAGTTTGAATATCTGCGTGAGTACATTGCGAACAATCCAGTTAAGGCGAGACTCAAGGCAGGTGAGTTTCTTCATTTTAGTAAGGATTTGAAATCGCCTGAGGGGAGATAATGATTGGCAGAGGGGCCATCAGGATCTGCCGAGGGGCAAGGGGCGGCTAGGGGCCATCACGCGGAGCGTGATGAGTACATTAAAAGTACCCATCACGCTCTGCGTGATGTTTTGCGTTCACCAACCCTGGTGACGATTAAGGTAGCGGTGCGTGATATGGCTTGCCTTCGCGATAGAGATCCAGTCGCGATGCCCAATCGGCCCGCCGCGATTCTAGCTTGAGCAGCGAAATGGCTTCTTTCTGCCACTTGACCGCCTGCTCAAATTCGCCTGCTTCAGCGTTTGCGGCAGCCAAAGTGTCGAGTTGATTCACATCTTTCCAGTTCGTCAACTCACAGCTCAAAGTCGCATCGATAACGGATCGTTTGCCATCGCGAATCTTTTCGTCAGGGCAAGTTGCCAATAGCCAAGCACGTAAGTTTAATGCATCCGCGTTTTTCTCGTTGTTACGTAGTACAGAGTCAAATATGCCGAGCGCCAGTTCGTATCGACCGCAGTCGATCAGGGTATCAATTCTCGGTGATACAAAATACCCAAAATACCCCGGGAACTCACTTTTGTAGTAATTGATCGCGTCCTCGAACGGAACTGTATCGCGACGCTCGATCCAAATGGTGCCTGTCCACAACCGGTCGCCATCGACCTTGAGCACAGTAAATGGCAACTGCGGAAAGAGTTTTGGTACACTGGCGGTGGTAGCTTCATGCTAAAGAATGGGCGTTGGTCGCCAAACTGACCGAGTTCATAAATGGGCACGATTCCGGGGTGTTGCAGTTGGCCCCCGATTTGAGCTTCTTCAATGAAACGTTGAACGACCTCAGGCTTATCTTTATGTGAATCGAGTAGCACCTTGATGGCCAGATCGCGTCCCAAGTCGACATCGCGGCCCTTGATGATGGCCCCCATGCCACCGCGAGCGATCTCACCGTCGAGTCGATACCGGCTGTCCGCCTGGTCGGCTGGCATTTCTTTCGAGCGAGGCCGCACAATGGGATCGCTGCCTACGTTTTTGCGTTCGCGCAGCATGACGCGTGGAACGTCATTGAGCGTTTGGCCTAGCGATTTGACGACGCTGTGGTTCGGGGAACCGATCACCACGGCTTGATTTTCTTTCAGTCCGGCGGTGAGACCTGCGTCGAGGATTTTCGGATCTAGATCGTAAGTTCCGTTTAAAGCAACGGCGGGTCGTTCCATGAAGCTGCCCGCCTTTTCATCGTGCTTTAGGAGCGACTCAACTTCGACTCGCAAGGGATGATCATGGCCGCATGCGGCGTCGAGAAATGCAGCACTGTGGACTGGATTATCCAGCTCTAATGCCGCCGTGAAAATACGTTCTTTGTCGGTTTTCTTTTGATTCATTGCATGGCTCCTGTAATAGGTCTTGTGCAAAGCAATGCGACGCAGGCCACAACTGGGGGTCACACTTTTTCTGAATTTTTAAAATTATTTTCTGGGTTCAGCAACGGCAACTCGATTCCCTTCACTTCTCGGTGCAGCCAAGCCCGCGCGTAACGCCAGTATCTTTTGGCGGTTGAGGTGGATATCCCTAGTATCTTGGACGCATCCTCAACGCTCAAACCAACGAAAAATCGAAGCTCTACCAGTTTGGCCTTGACCTGATCTTCCTCAGCAAGTCGCAAGAGGGCATCGTCGATCGCCAGCAAGTCGTCTGGGGGGACTTGGCAGAGGATGTCAACGTCGCACAATTCGACTCGAACCAGCTCACCGCCGTGTTTCCGCCTTTTCTTGCGCCGAGCATTCTCGATTAGGATTCGGCGCATCGCCTCGGCGGCTGCAGCAAAGAAGTGTCCGCGACCATCCCACTGCTGTGCAGTCGTCTGATCAACGAGTCTCAGATAAGCTTCATGCACCAGCGCCGTCGCTTGAAGTGTCTGCCCCGCTTTTTCACCGGCAAGTTTCGCCGCCGCCAGTTTGCGCAGCTCGTCATATACCAGTGGCAAAAGTTGAGCCGCCGCTTGTGGATCACCTTGCTCAATTTGCGACAGAATGCGAGTGACGTCTGACATGGGAAAACGTTCGGTGCCAGTTTGCTAAAATAAATCCTTACTCAGTATACTTTCTATGCATTCAGATAGCTTGTGGCATCAATAGCCCATCGTTGTGAACATCCTGCCTCGCAGATGATTCTCCCGATTCCTACTTCCACAGAGGATCGGCAGTGATGTTGGAATCGTCTGCTGAAGGGTGGAAGCTGGCTGACGATTAATGGGGATTAATCATTTTCGATCGCAGCCATGACGCGGGTCAAATCGCTCATGGCTGTACGGATTGCTCGCGTGGCGTCGCATCCCAAGTTTCTTCGATGACCAAGGGCGCATCAATTTGAAGGCCATTGAAAGGACTCTGACGCAAAGTCAGGTGATGGCCGTCCTGGGTGAATGCGAGATCGGCTCCTATTCCAACAGTATTCCTAGGACTAGCGAGGTTTAGAAATTCTCGGCCGCTACTTGCGTCCCAAATCTTGACCTCGGCTCCCATTTGCGAACTTGCTTCAATAGGGGTCGCCATGGAAGCAGTGGCGATGCGCTTGCCGTCGGGGCTGAAGGCGATTCCCCACAAAGTCGGATTTACAATCCCTTTCAAGCGGAACAGCAATTTACCAGTGGCCGCATCCCACACGCTCGGTGACTGCGGACCGCTAGTGATTCCAATTCTACTCGGTGATTCTGCGACAAGGAGTCGCGAGCCATCGGGGCTGAAGACCAATTTCGATCCAAAGTTACCCTTGATCGTGGAGCGTCTCTCTCCATTTGTCGCATCCCAAATATTAATCTCGTGCGTCCTCGCGTCCGCAGCGATCCAACGGCCATCGCTGCTGAAAATACATGACATGGCTTTCGGAATCGTCGTGATGACCTTTCCCGTTTCGACATCCCAAATTTTCGATGGTATTTTGTCGGTCGTTCCCGGTGGGAAAAGGGACACCAATCGTCGGCTGTCGGGGCTGATGTTCACCCACACACAACGCGGGATGATGAACCGGGGTTTCCAGTCGGCCGTCGAGACGATTCGAATATCGTCAGCTTCCGGTAAAGCCACCCATTTGCCGTCTCTACTGAAGTTCGCCCGATTCCAACTCTGCGAAGGGTTAGCAGTTAGCTTCTGCGACCAGCGAACGACCCCCGTGTCGGCCTCCCATACGAACGATTCGGTCGGTCCAGTCGTGGGTCTATTCGAACCAGCGCTATTCGAGCCCGCGAAGGACCACACGTAGCGGTCGTCGAAACTGAATCGTAAGGAAGTGATCGGCTGGCTATGCTGGCTGAAGACCCGAATCACTTTTCCTTCGGAATCGCGGACCGTGACTTTTCGCCGATCCTCTTCGGTGGTCGGATCGTTGTTCCCCTCGCCAAGCGGTGGAAGTAAGTGTCCTGCAAAGTATGCCTGGCATGTACGGTGGTTGTTCCAAATCCCTTGTTCGCTTGCCTTTCGCGAAGCGCCCTGTTGCGGTAATTTGACCGCCGGCACATCCCATTCCTGAAGCACAAGGTTTCTGTTGGCGGGCACATCAACGCCCGCAATGCCACTTGACGGCTGGTCATTTATACTGCCAACCGTGAGCAGGCGGGTTCCGTCAGGAGGGAACGCCGCCGCCACGAAGTTCTCCGTGCTTTTGAATCTGTGCATGGTCGCACCGGTGTCTATGTCGATCAGTCTCGCGGATGATCCATCTCCATAGACCAGTAGACGCTGGCCATCCGGGTCGAAAATCGGCCGATTGTAAGTCGCCCCGAAGTTGATGAGGCCTTCCAGTGGGACAGTCCAACGCAATTTGAGTTCGGTACCGGCAGCCCCATCCCAAAGGTAAAATGGGAGAGGTAAATTCGAACCCAGAGTCCCACGAAAATTTTGACTGATTCCAGCCAATCGCGTGCCATCGGGGCTGAACGCAAGCGCCCCAATCCCGCCGTTCATAGGCAGGGTGGCGCGGCGCTGCCCGGTGGCCGTGTCCCAGATGGTGAGCTCAGTTTTTGGCATGTCACTCAGCGCACGGTGAGCAGTGGCCAGACGAGTAGCATCCGGACTGAAAACGAGGCTCGCGACCTCTCCCTCATGGTCCTCCACCTTGAGAATAACGGGATCTCGATTGACGTCTTCGAGATCCCAGATGGCGATATCATGCGTACTATCTCGCCGAAGAATCTCGTGAGCTAATCGTTTGCCGTCCCGGCTGATAGCAACCCGCATGCCGTAAGCCCCGGTCCGTTTAAAGATTACATCCCCGCTCATGGCATCGAACACCCAGATTTCACTCTCCAGGTCGACTTTTGATCCGCCGCCTTCAGCGCTGCTATTTCGGGGGCGCCACGCTACGCGCGTCCCATCGTAATTGATACTCACAACGCCCCAGGGAATGACGCCCAGGAGATCCCACTTTGCCACCTCGACTCCCGTGCTCGTATCCAGAACATGCATGATGTTGACGCTCGCATTTTGCTCGCGGATTTCTTGTCGATACGAAAAGAACCGCTGGCCGTCGCCGCTGAAGTAGCCGTTGACGCGGGCGTTAGTTTCCTGCGTCCGTGTAAATCCTTCCCCGAGGATTCGCGACGACCGCTCGGGATGGCTTTGCCGATCCCAGTAGTGCCACTCGAATCCGCGAAGATCCTCTTCGTCCGACTTTGGTTTCTGCACTTCAAGGAGTTCGACAACCTGTTTGACGTTGTCGGCCTGCCACGCGGCGGGAATCAGATTCATCGAAGCCGCGTAGTGGGCTCGACGAAGCTCTTCTTTCTGCCGGCTCAACTCTGTTTTCTCGTTCATTAATTCTAAGCTCAGGGCTTTCGCTTTGTCACGCTCTTGCTCGGCAAGTGCTCTTTCCGCAGATTCCGCTTCTCTGGCGGTTTCGGATTCTGCTTCGGCTTTTTCCGCACGGTCTTTTGCATTGACTGCTTCAAGACGCGCCTGATCAGCGGCGTGTCTTTCTTGGTTTGCGAGAATGGCTTGCCATGTGCTGATGCCGAAGCCCAGCAACAAGGTCGCAGCGATCAATGATCCTGCCATGACTATAGAACGATTGCGCTGAGTGAACTTCTTCAGCCGATAGGTGGCGGACGCTGGTCGGGCAGTGATCGCCTCTTGCTTTAGAAATCGCTGGATATCCTCTGCAAATGCGTTCGGCGTTTCGTAACGGCGCGAACGCTCCTTCTCCATGGCTTTCATGACAATCCAATCTAACTCGCCGCGAACCAGCATGCTGAGCTTTCTGGGCTCCGTGCTGCGATTGGCAGATACGGAAGCCAACGTCGCGCTGGTAGTCAGTCGCATACTGGGTTTGGGCGGTTCCTCTTCACGAATGATCCGCATCATCTCGTCGAAGGCAGCCGAGCGAAGGCGTTTTCTGTCAAAGGGCGTGTCACCCGTCAGCAGTTCGTAAAGCAACACGCCTAGCGAATAGATATCGCTGCGGGTGTCGATATCCATTTGGTTCAGCTTGGCTTGTTCGGGACTCATGTACTCAAGCGTACCTATCAACTGACCATACTGCGTGAACATCGTCTTGTCGGTCAGAAGTTGGTTAGTTGCTTTGGCCACGCCGAAGTCGATGACCTTGGGAACCGCTTGATTATCGTATTCGGCGACCAGCACATTCGATGGTTTGATATCGCGATGAATGATCCCCTTCTGATGTGCATGTTGGACTGCTTGCAGCACGGGTAAGAACAGTTCCAAGCGTTCCCTGGGCGTTAAATGGTGTTCATCGCAGAAGTCAGTTATCGTTACACCTTTAACCAATTCCATCACGAAGTAAGGCCGTCCGCTGTCCGTCGTACCTGCGTCCAATACTCGAGCGATGTTAGGATGGTCCATCATGGCCAGGGCTTGCCGCTCGGCTTCGAAGCGAGCGATGACCTGTTTGGTATCCATCCCGGGCTTGATGAT
>JAYTVL010000072.1:0-8025 GCA_043744075.1 Pirellula sp.
AACGCATCCGTCGGGGGCAAGCCCCGAACGGATGGGCTCGGAATATAATTTGTTGCCGTTTTTCGTAGGGTAGGCTGCCTGCCTGTCAATCAAAAAACAGGCTGGAAGCCTATCCTACGTCTTCGAAAAAAATGCGATTCGCCATTATCGTCAATCTAATCATCCTTTTCAGCTCACTTGCCGTCTTCGCCGACGTCAATGATGATCAAACCTTCAAAACAGTCGACGAAACGCCGACCTGGTGGTCGCTTCAGCCGCTAAAGTCTTCCTCGCCACCAAAACGCGAGGACAGCATGCATCCCATCGATGCATTTGTTCGAGACAAGCTTCAGGAAAAGGGAATACACCCGTCGCCACAAGCTGAGCGTCGAGTCTTGATTCGCAGGCTTTGCTACGATTTGACCGGACTCCCATCTTCGCCAATCGAAGTCGAGACTTTTGTTGCCGACCCAAATCCCGCAGCCTACGAGAATTTGGTTGATCGTTTGCTTGCTTCGCCGCGCTACGGCGAACGTTGGGCTCGCCACTGGATGGACACGGCGCACTTTGCAGAAACGCATGGGCACGATCAAGACCGCATTCGAGAACACGCTTGGCCGTACCGCGAGTACTTGATCGCTGCATTCAATCAGGACAAACCGTATAGCCAATTTGTTCGTGAGCAAATAGCTGCCGATGTACTTGTTCCTTACGACCCCCAGGCCATTGCGGCACTCGGTTTTCTGGCGGCTGGTCCATGGGACGAAAGCTCCCTCCGGGATATTCGCGAGGATACAGTTGATCGACAAATCGGTCGCTATCTTGATCGAGACGATATGTTAACAAACGTCATGAGCAACTTTACAAGCCTCACGGTTCAGTGCGCGCGATGTCATGATCATAAATTCGATCCAATCCCTCAAGCCGACTATTATGCTCTGCAAGCTGTCTTCGCAGGAGTCGAACGAGCCAATCGCAATTACGATGTGGATGCGTCCGTACATCATCGGCGTCAATCACTTACAGAGCGCCGTTCACAGCTTGTTGAAGTAGACGCAACTCTAAGAGCAGAACTGCTTGGCTCAAGCGTGCAACGAGTCGTCAAAGATTGGGAAGAAAGCGCGCCACACCAACCTATTTCCTGGGAAGTGCTTAATTGTCAAACAGCTTCCTCGAAGGAAGGCAGCAACTTGATCAAACAAGCAGATGGTTCATTTCTGTCCAGTGGAATTCGTCCCGACCGCGACACGTATGAGATTAGCGGCACGTCCACTTTGCCAGAAATCACCGGTGTGCGATTGGAAGTTTTGAGTGATGAAACGTTACCCAAGAACGGACCAGGTCGCCAAGACAACGGAAATTTGCATCTTTCCGAATTCGAAATCGAGGTAGGCTCAGGCGACCGCGTAAAGATCTCACGTGCGTCATCTGATTTCAACCAGAAGGACTGGGACGTTTCACTCGCGATCGATGGAAATAAAGCGACGGCCTGGGGAATTTTCCCGCAGGTCGGCAAGTCACATACAGCAGTATTTGAGTTTAAAGATTCAGTAAAACTCACAGCAGAGTCGAAAATCACGGTTCGGCTCAAACAACTTCACGGCGGAGGTCATCTGATCGGTCGACCGCGTTTGTCGATCACTGGAGACAGGAAGCCTCACGCCGTTAGCTTATTGCCGATTGAAATCGAATCCGTTTTATCGATAGCAAAGGAAACTCGCACCGAGGAACAACGGGTAACACTAGCTCTCCACGTTGAACGAGAACGAGTCGCTCGTGAACTGGCTTCGCTTCCCAAGCCATCGCTCGTGTATGCCGCAGCCGCAGACTTTGAACCCGACGGTGGGCTGAAGCCTCCGCTTAGACCACGTCCGATTCACCGTTTAGAACGTGGTGATATTCGTAACCAGGGTGAAGAAGCGTCGGCTGGCGCTCTGACATGCCTCGCTCACTTGCCAAGCCGTTTTTCGCAGACGGAAGCAATGCCTGAATCTTCGCGAAGAGCGGCGCTCGCCGAGTGGATCGTTCACAAGGGCAATCCACTAACTTGGCGGTCGATCGTAAATCGTGTTTGGTTACAACACTTCGGACGTGGAATCGTAGATACTCCCAACGATTTTGGTCAGCTCGGTTCGAAGCCTATCCATCCTGAGCTGCTTGATTGGTTATCAATTCGTTTTCGCGATTCCGACCAGTCATTAAAGGGGTTACATCGGCTGATCGTGACCAGTGAAACGTATCGGCAAACGTCATCTGCAACAACGAGCTTGTATTTCAACGGGGCCGACCGTCACGAATCTTCGAGGACGGACTTAGCCGGCAACATCGACGCTGACAATCAATTCTTGTGGCGCATGCATCGAACACGACTTGACGCTGAATGCGTACGCGATGCAATGCTTATGATTTCAGGACAAATCGATTTTCGAATGGGCGGCCCAAGCGATCGTCAGTTTGACCTTAAACCTGGACGGCACGTGACGCCAGTCATTGACTACGGCCAATTTAATATCGACGGCCAATCGGCTTCGCGCAGAAGCGTCTATCGGTTCTTGTTTAGGACCTTGCCGGATCCGTTCATGGAAGCGCTTGACTGTCCAGCGGGAGACCAAATCATGCCGGCACGAGCTAACAGCGTCACCGTTCAACAAGCCCTCGCAATGTGGAATGACGTAATTGTGATACGTCAGTCAGAATATCTTGTCAAGCGATTAGTTGCAGAATCACCAAGTGTCCCTGGCCGAGTTGAGCTTGCGTTTCAGCTCGCATTGGGGCGAGCACCGAGGCCGACCGAATTCAATCGATTTGTGGCTTATGCTGAGAAACATGGCTTAGCAAACTTTTGCAGACTGCTCTACAACACCAACGAATTCATCTTTATCGATTGATCTTAGGAGCAGAGGCGATGCTATCAAGGCGAGATTTATTGAGATTGTCTGGCGGCGGAATTGGGTCGCTCGCGTTATGGCAATTGATCGCAATCGAACGCGATTTGGTGGCCGCCCCCAACGCCCAATCGCACGGCGGATTGCATCATCCGGCCAAAGCAAAACGGGTCATTCAGTTATTTATGAATGGGGGTGCAAGCCAGATGGATCTGTACGACTACAAGCCGCTGTTGCAAGCCAAGCACGGACAAAAATTTGTTCCCGGCACAAGCGAACGGGTAGAAGCGGCCACGAGCGTGCCCGGCAATATTTTAGGTTCACCATTTCGCTTTTCTCAATATGGTAAGTCTGGCCGATGGGTAAGCGAATTGCTGCCACACATCGCAAAACATGTCGACGACATTGCTGTAATGCTCTCCATGACTTCCAAGACGAACGTACATGGTCCAGCAAGTTACTTGATGAACACCGGTTTTTTACTGCCAGGGTTTCCGTGCTTCGGCGCATGGGTTAGTTACGGTCTAGGCAGTCTCAACGAAAATCTGCCGACGTTTGTGGTTTTACCGGATGCTCGCGGATTGCCTTATAATCAACGTGGCAACTTCAGCTCGGGCTTTCTTCCAGTGACACATCAAGGGACGGCCATTCATGCTAGCCAGGCTGAGCCTTTACACGGTTTGCGAGCGCCCTCAAGTGCAAGGTTCATTAACCCTCAATCCGAGCGCGAAGGATTGGCACTCTTGGCTGAAACAAATCGAGAGCAGTTAGAGTTTGGCGACCATGATCTACGGCTAGAGGCTCGAATCCGCGCTTATGAGCTTGCTGCCAAGATGCAATTGAGCGCACCGGAAGTATTCGACATTAGCCAGGAAACAGAGTCGACGTTACAGAATTATGGACTAAACAACCCAGTGACGGAGGATTTCGGAAAACGATGTTTACTTGCACGGCGAATGATCGAACGCGGTGTTCGCGTTGTTCAAGTGTGGAGTGGTTCGAATGGTCCTACAGGCAATTGGGACAATCACAGTAGCATCATCAAGGAATTGCCGCCGATGACGCAGGCAACCGATCAGCCAACAGCTGCACTTCTCGCAGACCTGAAAGCTCGAGGGTTGCTTGACGACACTTTGCTATTATGGAACACCGAGTTCGGCAGAATGCCCTTCTCTCAAGGGAGCGAAGGGCGCGATCACAATGGCGGAGCGTCCATCGGTTGGATGGCCGGAGCTGGAATAAAGCCTGGAATTGCCATCGGCGAAACAGACGAATGGTCTTGGAAAGCGGTTCGCGACCCGATTAGCAATTACGATTTCCACGCAACTGTTTTGCATTTGCTGGGTATCGATCACGAACAGCTTGTCTATCAGCACAATGGAGCCAATCGACGCCTGACCGATGTCCACGGATACGTAATCAATTCAGTCTTGCAATGAACTTTGGCCTCAAGCCAAAGTAGCAGGCACACTCAGAGCGTTAGCGATGGGCGTGAGCAGCTTGGCAAACGATTTTAGCAACTCCCACGCCCTTCGTCCCTCAGGGCGTGCCACCCGTTCCACCCGAAGTGAAATCCTTTGATTTGATTGATCCGAAAGCTGGACGACCTCCAAGGGCGGCGTAAAGCCGACGGCATGAAGGAATGCCCCCGAGTTTATCTCGGGGGATTGTTACCACCTCGCTAGGATGCTGGTCAGAACCTTCGGCGTAAAGCCGACGGCATGAACGAATGACGCATTATTGTCCGTTACAATAGTTGCGTATTCACAGGCGAACCAAATTGACGGAAAAGGTGTCAGGGCAGCTCACCGAGCTGCTTCCACAAACTCCTCAACTGTCAATCCTGCCGACCGGATCAGGCTACGTAACGTCCCAATCGCTACCTCCTTATGATCGGGCACGGAAAGCGTGGCCCGGTGGCCTTCGCGGACCAAGATCACGTGACTGCCGCTCTGGCGGACTTGCTCCCAGCCGAGGGACTCAAATGCCTTTACAACTTCGCGGCCGCTCAAACGTGGCAACCGAATCATCAGGCCACAACTTCAATCTGCTGCGTTTCAATCGTAAGTGGGATTCCTCGCTCGGAACGAACTTCCAAGCAAGCGACAATGGCATCTTTAACATTCTCCAAAGCCTCTTCCCTTGTCGTACCTTGACTAACGCAGCCGGGGATGGATGGACACTCGACGACCCACACGCCATCCTCGTCGCGATCGATGGTGACAACAAATTTCACGAACCCTACCTCCAAAAGAAGACTAAATCTGCAAGTTTACCCCCCAATCCGCTATCTCATTATCCTAGCGGCCGGGGACGTCTAGGGCTATAGAGAATGGAACAGGTGACAGGTGGAAGTGAGGATCACGCATCGCTACACGAATTGCTTCGGTCGAATCATTTTGCTCGGTCAGTTCACGAAGCTCTCCGACCTTCTACGCATGCTTGGTTCCAACGGGTGCCGTCACGGCGTTTTTTGCGTTTCGCATTTAGACTTTGATAAGTTAGAATGGTATCGCGAACTTCCGGCCATTTTGACCAATGCGGAAAAGACTCATGCCAATTCATGATTGGAATCAATCGATTCAGGAATTTTTCATGCATTTCATACAACCTGGATTGCTGAGATTCAGAACACGATGAATCTCGGATTGCTACCCAGCGAGTACTATGCGCTGGCGGAACAGCACATGGGTGGTTACATCGCTGATGTTTTGGCCCTTCGCGTTCCGCTCCAGTTCTCGCCCAACACTGCGACCAATGAATCGAGTAACGCGCCGAGGGCAAGTCCTTCTTTGCCAGATTCGCGTGCCAAGGCGATTGAGCACGTGGCGGTCATGGATCCACCATGCCCACTTCCGTGGTGTTCCAGTAACCACCCTCACCTATCGACGGTCTTTGCCGAGAAGCGAACCGCTATAGATGCTTGATGCCGCTTTGGGTACCGCCATTGGCAAAGGCTTTAGGTCAAATGCAACGGAGTATTTGACAAACCACCTGAGCTTGGATTTCTCGTCTCCCTCGTTGAGCTCAGGAATTTGCTTTTGATTGACAAGGTCATACAGCAATCGAGGCGTTTGCGTGACACCGTAGATGGAACGAGTCGGTTGCGGCGCAGCGCCAAATCGAGTAACAATCGCTTGAATGGCTGGATCATAAGCGAAGTTGTTTCGTTGGTCGTTTTTCCCAAGCTCATTGAAACTGCCAACAGTGACGATGCTCTGTGTACGATCATGGAACTGATACGCTTCGTAACCAGCCTGACGCAAGGCTCGTGCTGTTAGAGTAGCTCGCTCTGCGGCAAGGACGAGCTGAGAAACTTTCTGCTCATCAACGCTCTCGCTGCCACTGGAACGTCCCCAGCTGCCAACAGCCTTTTCCTCACCACTAAACACTGCCACTCGAACCGAGAACTTACCGGGGCACCGCAAAAGGTTGAATTCGGAATATTCACCCTGCTCGTTTAGTTTTTTGATAAATTTGTCCACTTCCGGGCTTTTGTAGAAATCGACGGGTAACAATGGGTTGCGAGTTGTAAATGCAAGTGCCATTGGCCCCGGCTTGTCCGGGCTCTTGATCGATTTTCTCATGAACTGTCGCCATGAACTGACCGAAACCGAATTACTCGCAGTAAGATCTTGTTGGTCCGATTCTCCCGATTGAAGCGACTTTGGATTGATTGTCTTTACCTTCGTCAGTGCGTCCGCAATTGCTGGGCTATCTATCTCGTCGAAATCACCGACAAGAACGGCGTATCCATCGACCATTTTTCTTTCGCGAAACTTATACTTACGATTGTTGCCTTTGGGATCGACCCCAGCGCCAACGAGCGGCTTAGTGAGGTCTAGTTTTTTGACCATAAAGTAAGCCTGAAGTTTGAAGTCTCGTCGCAGTTCGGTTGCAAGCTGCTCTGCTTGGCTTCGTGCGTCTGGACCATCAAATGACGTGGCGAAAACTAGCCACGGCCCATGTTCTGGCTTTAACTCCAAAACGTTTTGCGTACTACTCTTGGTGCCTGCGTTTCGTGCCTTTTCCTGGGCGAACAACGATTGAGAGTGTACAGCCAAGAACAACCCTATGGCGAGAACGATTTGTCGATTGGAAAGCAGAAAAGCACTCGGAAATTCGATTTGGAACTTCATAAACACCATCCCTGATCGCGATTTTGTTTTGGTTGCGGCCTCTTGCCCTTGAACCCAGTGCACGAATGCATTCCGGCCAGCAATTTATCTATCATTTTCTTGCAAGCTACGACTAGAGCAGTTTCAAGGTCGGTACGAAACAGTTACACTCTCCGCTCGATGAACACGGTAGGATTGGCAAAATGGGGTTCTTGTTTTTTGCAAGCAAAGGGAACTTTTTGAATGGCGACGGGGCTTTTGTTACTTCTGGACGACATTGCCTCCATTCTGGACGATGTCGCCACGCTTACCAAAGTTTCCGTCGAAAAAACAGCAGGTGTCCTGGGTGACGATTTGGCGCTCAACGCACATCAAGTATCCGGCGTGGCGCCAAATCGAGAACTGCCCATTGTTTGGGCCGTTGCAAAGGGCTCGATGATAAACAAAGCCATCCTTATCCCTGGAGCACTTGGTTTTAGTATCGTTGCTCCTTGGGCCATAACGCCCCTTATGATCGTCGGCGGTTCCTTTCTATGCTTCGAGGGCTGCGAAAAGATCGCACACAAATTATTGCATTCGAAACACGAGGACGACCAACACCTCGCCCAGCATATTGAGATACTTGCCACCGAGGAGATTGATGTCGCCGAAGCGGAAAGTGAGAAAATAAAGGGAGCGATTCGAACAGACTTTATTTTGTCGGCTGAGATTATTGTCATTGCGCTAGACATCGTCGAAAAGTCACCATTTTCAACGCAATTTGCAGTACTCGTTGGGGTCGGGATCCTGATGACGATTGGAGTTTACGGCTTGGTTGCTGGAATTGTTAAACTCGATGATTTGGGAATGTACCTATCAACGAAACGAGGGGCCAGAACACGAAGACTCGGCAGTTTTATTTTGCTTGCAACGCCTTGCTTGATGAAGTTCCTTTCGGTGGCCGGTACAATCGCGATGTTCTTAGTAGGCGGCGGTATTCTAGTGCACAAGATAGAATTCTTACATCATTTTGTAGAGTACGTTTCGCACCTCACAGCTCAAGT
>JAYTVL010000073.1:0-30993 GCA_043744075.1 Pirellula sp.
CTTGCGGGTAAGGTGTTGTAAACTAACAACTTATACGCAGCCGGGGCCACTTTAGTTTGCATTTGCATGAATAATCCGCGCTAGCGCATTGAGGCTCAAAAACGACAAAGTGAGCGCCATTTGGCGCTAGCCATTGTGAAGTTCAGCTTCCCTTGCACCGCACGTGCTGTTTTTGGACAGCTGGATTCCTAAAAAACTGCTTTCTTCCATTAACGCCATTTAAAATACACTTAGAATCCCTTAGTGAACTTGAAAACGAGTTTTTTTGAAGTCACACAGTTTAAACGTCTCGGGATTCGAAAATCGGTCGGGTGGCTCAAAGCAGTTGCACCTTTACGTAGCCCCCCAATTTCGCGACAATGCTGGGTTTTGCGACTATGGAATATGCCACCAACGCGCGCATCCTGGCGCTGGTTGGCGGACCTCTAGATAAAGATTGAGAAAGAAACGTACTCCTATGGCAGATGCGAAACTCTTAGGCGAAGTAGACCCTGCGGTGATGGCCGCATCCGGCCAAGTCGAAGCACAAGTTGACGTCGATCCAGCTGAAACGAGTGAATGGCTCGGCTCACTCGACTATGTCTATAAGAGCAAAGGAGCCGACCGAGTCCGCTATTTAGTAAAGGCATTGGAGAATCGCGCGAGACGCGATGGTGTCGAAATCCCGATCGAAACCAACACTCCTTATGTCAATACTATCCCTCCAGATAAACAGCCTGCTTACCCGGGCAACCGCGAAACGGAACGCCGAATCAAAAGCATTGTTCGCTGGAACGCCATGGCAATGGTCGTGCGAGCGAACAAAAAGACCGATGGTCACGGTGGCCTAGTCGGTGGCTCAGTCGGCGGCCACATTAGCACGTTTGCTAGCAGTGCAACGCTTTACGAAGTTGGCTATAACCATTTTTTCCGAGGGCGTGGCGATTCGGGCTACTCAGGCGATTTGATTTACTTTCAGGGGCACGCTTCACCCGGTATGTATTCTCGAGCCTTCCTAGAAGGACGATTGCCGGAAGTTAAACTTGAGAACTTTCGCCAAGAACTGCAACCCGGCGGCGGTCTCTGCAGCTACCCGCACCCATGGCTCATGCCCGATTTCTGGGAGTACCCAACCGTCTCGATGGGCTTGGGGCCGATTATGGCGATCTATCAAGCGCGATTCAATGAGTACCTCAAGGATCGTGGATTGAAGGACACTTCTGGCCAGAAGGTTTGGGCGTTCCTTGGGGACGGCGAATGCGATGAGCCAGAAACGCTTGGCGCGATCACGCTCGCCTCTCGAGAAAAACTTGACAACCTGATCTTCGTCGTGAACTGCAACTTGCAGAGACTCGACGGCCCCGTTCGAGGCAACGGCAAGATTATCCAAGAGCTCGAAGCTATCTTCCGCGGTGCAGGTTGGAACGTTATCAAAGTCATCTGGGGCGGCGATTGGGATGCACTTCTCGCGAAGGATGAGTCGGGCTTATTGGCTCAGCGCATGACTGAAATAGTTGACGGCCAATACCAAAAGTATGTCGGCATGTCCGGTGCTTACATCCGCGAACACTTCTTTGGCAAGAAACCAGAGCTGCTTAAGTTGGTCGAGAACTACTCCGACGAACGGTTGGAAAAGATGAAGCGAGGAGGCCACGATCCTGAAAAGGTTTACGCTGCATACAAAGCTGCAGTCGAACACAAGGGTCAACCGACGGTCATCCTCGCTAAAACGATCAAGGGCTATGGACTGGGCGAAGCGGGCGAAGGCCGCAACATTGCTCACAATACAAAGAAGATGAATGACCAGGAATTGCTCGAGTTCCGAAGCCGATTTGGGATTCCAATCTCGGATGAAGAAGTAGCGAATGCTCCTTTCTATAAACCACCGTCCTCAAGTCACGAGATCAAGTACCTGCTGGACCGGCGCGGTTTACTCGGAGGGGCAGTTCCTAGTCGGCCAACGGTGCATCCGAAAATTGAAACGCCGAAGATTGAGGACTACCGAAAGTTCATGTCCACTCAATTCGAAGGAAAGACGATAAGCACAACGAATGGATTCGTACGATTGCTTAAGCGATTGGCTCAGGACAGTACTATCGGAAAATATATCGTGCCAATTGTCCCGGACGAATCGCGTACATTTGGAATGGAGGGATTATTTGACGATATTGGTATATATGCCCACGCAGGCCAACTTTACGAACCAATCGATCGAAAGAATTTGGAGCAAGTGTCCGGTTACTACAAGGAGGCCAGCGATGGCCAGATACTCGAGGAGGGGATTACCGAAGCGGGTTCGATGAGCAGTTTCAATGCTGCGGGAACCGCTTACTCGGCTCACGGCATCAACATGATTCCGTTCTACATTTACTACTCCATGTTCGGATTCCAGCGCGTTGGCGATTCGATTTGGGCTGCAGCCGATATGCGAGCCAAGGGATTTCTGATCGGTGGCACGGCTGGACGCACCACCCTCAATGGCGAAGGACTTCAACACCAAGACGGGCACAGTCACCTCAACGCCATGGCGTTTCCAACCGTACGTGCTTATGACCCAGCCTGGGCCTACGAAACGGCAGTTCTCGTATTGGATGGCATGCGTCGACTCTTCCAAGAAGACGAAACCGGAATCTACTACATCACTGTTCATAACGAAGACTATGTAATGCCAGCGATGCCACAGGGTGTCGAAGAAGGCATTATCAAAGGCATCTACAAGTTCTCGTCGAATGAGGTGCCTGGTGCCAAAGCGCGCGTTCAATTGTTCGGTAGCGGATCTATCTTGCGTTGTGCCCTGGAAGCACAGAGAATCTTGGCGGAAAAGTACCAAGTCGCTAGCGATGTTTGGAGCGTGACTAGCTATACGCAACTTCGCCGAGATGCACAAACCTGCGAGCGTTGGAACATGCTTCACCCAGATCAAGCAGCTCGCAAGAGCTACATTGAAAACGTATTGGCTGGAGTCAAGGGCCCGATCATCTCGGCCAGCGACAACGTCCGCGCGGTTGGCGAGCAATTGTTACCGTATATGACTAACGACTATTACGTGTTGGGCTGCGATGGTCTTGGTCGCAGTGAAACGCGACAAGCGCTACGTCGACATTTCGAGGTCGATGCAGTCTCGATCACTGTTGCCGCTTTGTATCGATTGAGCAAACAGGGAGTTATTTCTGGCTCCGATGTCGCCAAAGCGATCAAGGATCTGAACTTCGACTCCGAAAAGCAAAACCCATTGGTCGCATAAAATTGAATTACGTCTCCAAGTCACAAATGTTTAACCGCCCGACATGTTTAACCGCCCGCCAAGGCGCTAATGTTTAACCGCCCGATTGGGCGCGTGCAGAGGGACGTTGTCCCCTCCCAATCAGCCAAAAACCGCTTCAATTACTCGTTCCCCACAACAAAGCAATGTCCACTGAAATCAAACTTCCATCCTTGGGTGAAGGCGTCGAATCGGGCGATGTCCTTGAAATCATGGTCAAGATTGGCGACGTGATCAAAAAGGGCCAATCGATTGTTGAATTGGAAACCGATAAAGCAACCGTCTCTGTCCCAAGCCCGTTGGCTGGCAAGATTCTGAGCCTTGCCATCAAAGAGGGCGAAACGATCAAGATCGGCATGGTGCTCGCGATGATTGAAGCAGTGGAGGCGGCTGCGCCAGCACCGTTACCCACCGCTCCGCCAATTTCGCAATCAAAAGTCCCTGCGGCTCCTAAGGTTGAGCAGACACCGTCCAATACAGCACCAATTTCTGTAAAACCATCGGCACCAATCGTTGTTCCGCCGATGCCAGACTCCGGCATTCCAATCAGCCAGGGAACTCAGCCGCTGCGCGGGTTAAACAAATCGCAGCAAGCGACCCCGGATGCTGGCACTCCATTTAGCGACGACATCATACCGGCGGGACCTGCAATTCGACGTTTTGCCCGCGAAGTAGGTGTCGATCTCGTTAGCGTCGCAGGGACTGGTGACGGAGGTCGAATTACGCGCGAAGACATTCTCGCAGTCGTTCGGCATGCCAATCAAAGTGTTCGAAGTGCACCACACGCTGCTGCTCAGACAGGTAGTACTGCAACCATCACAAACGAAGCGCCTGCACCGAAGTCAGCAACAGGCGCCAAGGGGGCAGCATTGCCTGGAACGGCGGCCAACGACGACTACGGACCGATTCGCGTCGATCGAATGAGCAAGATTCGCAAGACGATTGCAGCCCAAATGCATAAGTCATGGTCGACAGTCCCGCGAGTTGTGAACTTTGACGATGCGGATATCACCGACCTTGAAGCCATCCGTCAGGTGAGTAAGGATGATTATGCGTCGCGCGGTATCAAGCTGACATCGATGCCGTTCTTGATCAAAGCGGTTGCGACTGCCTTGAAACATCATCCAGCCCTGAACGCAACGATTGACATGGAAAACGAGCAAATCATTTACAAGGATTACGTCAATCTCGGGATCGCTGTGGATGGAGAAAAAGGCCTGGTCGTGCCAACGCTCAAGAACGCCGACAAAATGTCGATTCCCGATATTGCTTATGCTCTGTCGGACCTGTCGTCGCGAGTTCGCAATAACAGCTACGCGGTAAGCGACCTCAGAGGTGGCACTTTTACTATTAGTAACCTCGGCGCGATCGGTGGAACGTACTCGACCCCGATTGTCAATGTTCCGGAGGTCGCGATCTTGTTGGTGGGCCGATCTCGAAAGATGCCAATCGTGATGGGAGACGACACGATCAAACCGCGGCTGATGATGCCGTTGAGCTTGGCATACGACCACCGATCGGTCGACGGTGCCACGGCTGCTAGATTCTTGAACGACATCATCGCCCTACTCGAGGCACCGAGCCGATTGCTTTTGGCGATTTAGTGGAAGGAATTGTCCTCAATTCCTTCGAGGGCAGTACCAGCACGGGAATTGAGGACAATTCCCGCCACAATGTGACTACCAGTCTCCGCGGGCAATCGCCAGTCCGGATGGGATGCAAGCCAACAACTGACGCTGTGTTAGGATTCGGATTGGCTGGCCGACCTTGTTTCGCTGAGTTATTTGCTCCGCTTGAAGCGATTCTTCGGCGTTATTTTCCGCGGATTGATCTGTGGTACCCATAATCAAGTAGTGAGTCTGCATATTCATTTTGGTTTGAACCACCGCGCCCAGTTTCGTGAGAAACGAGACAGAATCGTCTCGATCCAATCCAAGCAGAGAATGCATCAAAATGACGTATTTGCCCTCCAACGGGCGAACGTCTTCGCAACTTGCTAAAATCGCGTCGGCTCGCAATCGCGTTCTTCGAATTTGGTCTGCTCGCGATGGAGTCCCGTCCGTGCGAAACAGTTTGGGTTGGTAACGCGATTGTGGCTCCGCCACTGACTCGATTCGAGTTCGCCGGACCGTCCTGGGTTGGCGAATCTGGTCCACCCAAATGCGACCACGTGTTAAACCGAGTTTCTCCTCAAGCGTTTCTAGGTCAACGGCGTTCATTTTACCAGCCGCAGCGATTGCGATTTGTGCACACGCGCGAGCATCTTCCAATGCGTTGTGATGCCGGAACTGAATCGACAAACGTTCTGAGAGTGCAGCCAAACCATAACCAGACTGGCCAGGCCACGCTCGTTTGCCGATAAGTCGCGTGCATTGCAAATCAAACTGAGGTACCGCGATATCATAGAGCTGACAAGTGCCCTGCAATACCGCCGCGTCGAAACCGACATTGTGTGCGATGATAACGCAGCCATCAATCATCGGATGCAACTCATCCCAGACGCGATCCCACTCAGGACTGGTCAAACAATCTCTCGCAGTGATGCCATGCACCCGCACGCATTGAGGAGAGAAATACAATCGCTGAGGCCGAATCAACCATTCTTTTTCCTCGATGATCCGCCAATCTTCTAGTCGCACCAATCCCAATTGGCAGGCAGAACTAGATCGGCTGTTCGCCGTTTCGAAATCGATCACTGCGATTGGAGTTGCCATCCTTGAAATCCTTTATTTCCTTGTGCTTTTCTAAATGACGAAGCACGACTTCTGAGCCTCAATGCGCTAGCATGAGGGCCGGATTCGAAGGTGACTCACAACGTTCCTGCCCACACGCTAGTAGCAGGGAGGGCCGGATTCACATGCGATCCTAGCCTGCCAGCCCGCACACTAGTGCGTTGCGGCTCAAAGTGAGCACCATTAGGCTACCGCCCATTGGATGATACTGCATCACTTGCTTGCTCGTCGTGTTATGTTGGTTTGGTGGAATTTCATTCTTCGTCCTCGTCTGAAACAAAGGGCGCAAATTCAACATTCTGGTAGAGTTCCCTAAACGCCAACTCGCACTGGATCTCGGGCAGCGGAATGATCGCATCGAGCCCTTTGTAAACTTCGCGATCAAAGCCACTGTCGGCGCGTCGATAGACAAGCGCCGACGCCGATTTCTGTTCAACGAGGATGTAAGCGATCAGCGAATCGATCGTCAAATACGCTTCGCATTTTTCGTATTCGTCCGTCCGACGAGTCGATTCCGAGATCACCTCTACAATCACTACCGGCGAATCTTGAAAGCTGTCGTTTGCATTATTCTGCTGACACACTACGGAAGCGTCAGGATAGTAGAATCGAGTCCCGCTACTTAGTCGAACGCGGATTTTTATATCTGAATTGAAAACTTGGCACCGCTGCCCACGAAGCTTCGAAAAGAATGCACCAATCGCGTTCGATCCGATCCGGCTGTGTTGCACAGTGCCGCCAGCCATTGCGTAGACAACGCCATTGACATACTCGTGTTTTCGTTTTGCTTGTCGCTCACCATCGAGGTAATCGCGAACGAGAATCGGCTGAAATTGAGATACAGTACTCATATTCAAAGTTTCCTTGGGCTTTCCCAATGGACGTCGACAACACCGACCTGATGATTGGCAAACCGTGCCATGACAAACAACAAGTCGCTTAGTCGATTCAAGTATATCACGATATGCGAAGCGTCGCTAACGCTTCGGTCGCGAGAAAAGCAAACTATTTCCCGTTCGGTTCGGCGGCAAACGGTGCGTGCCAAATGCAGATGCGCCGCTTGTGCGCTGCCGCCGGGCAAAATGAAATTGCGAAGCGGTTTCAGGCTGGCTTCCATTTCGTCTATCCAATGCTCCATTTGCTCAACATGCTTGGCTCCTTCCCATTTGAGACCATGCTGTTCAGGATTTGGAGTAGCCAATTCAGCCCCTATAGAAAAGAGGTGATGCTGAAGAGAGCCAAGTATGGTATCCAACTTTTCTCCCAATGAAGTCGCCCGAGCGATCCCAATAACAGCATTAAGTTCATCTACTGATCCGTAGGCGCAAATACGCGGATCGTCTTTTGCAACCCTTGGGCCACCAAACAGTCCGGTTGTACCCGCGTCGCCCGTTTTCGTGTATATCTTCATTTGTTGCTGTTCAGAATTACTGGAGTTTGGTTTTCAATCCCATCTTGGCACTGTATTAGTCATGGAACTGGAGTTATTTTCAAGCGGATTTCTGCTTTTTCGAAAACAAAAAAAGCTACAATTTTTGCTGATGAAGCACAGCATGCGTTGGGATCTACCGAAAGGGCATTTGGATCCGGGCGAAACGAAACAACAAGCTGCGTTGCGAGAACTCAGCGAAGAAACCGGATTGCAAGCATCCGATGTTTGGATTGATCCGAACTTTGTTTTTGAGAATCACTATTGGGTCTCATACAAAAGGAACGGTGGCAAGAGACAGTTCAAAGAGTTAACAATCTACCTGGGCTTCTTAGTGCAAGACAAGCCAATCTTATTGACTGAGCATGTGGGCTTTGAATGGATCGACTGGTCACCGCCGCATCAGATTCAGGCAGAAACCATCGATCCTCTTCTGAAGCAGGCGGAGGATCACTTTGCATCGAAAACAAAATGGCCAAGCTAGTGGTCTGGGACAGCTAAAGATTAGGGTCAAGCCGTAGCGGAAGTCGCCAGACTTTCGGTGTTTCATGTGAGACGTCGAAACTCTGGGCGAGTTCCGCTACCTTCCGTTTTTTGGATCTTGTTTTGCAAGTGCTAGGGCACAGTCCAAGTTGTGACCCTCTCGGCCCAGAGTACGAAATATTCTTGCCAGTGGCGACAGCCAATTGGTTTCATATAACAAGCTAATGGATGTGCCAAATCGCTTGCTACTTGAGTTTGCGTTCTAGTTGTAATGCCAGTTTTAGCAGCGAGCTAAATACGTGTTTGTACTCAGCCATAGCTCCGCGCTTTGGGCGAACAACCATGTCGATTCCAATTGGCAATTCGACTTTCTGACGCCGGAACGCCTCGCGAATCAGTCGCTTCCAACGATTTCGAATCGGTGAGTTGCCGACGCGTTTCGAAACACTTAGGCCTATGCGAGTCCAAGCCACTTTTCCTCGCACGGCATGAATAACCAGTACGGAATCGCTGGCTACAACCCCTTCATGGAATACACGATCAAAGTCCAGTTGGCTGACCAAACGAACCGATTTCGGAAATCGCTCATCATCGTGTGTCGAAATGCTAATTCGATTGTCCCAAAATTAGTCGAAGCTGTTCGTAATATGCCTGCTGCGCGGGCTACACATGTCTAAGCCGCGCAGCGGTCGGCTGGTCTTGGCATATATCCAGCGCCCGCGATCTCCGCTAATCGCTCCGATCGGTTAAACATGAGCTTCAAGCCTGCGTCTTGTAAAAACCTGGGTTAAACAAGTCGCAATAAATTTCTTCGAGTGTTAGTCCATGTTCTTTGCGCTAGCGATTAGTTTTAGAAACTCTGCATTGCTTTGGAAGCGAGATAGTTGTTTCGTTAATTGTTCCATTGCTTCCACTGGATGCATGGAATTGAGTGTTCGCCGAATCATTGTGACGGCATGATAGGTGTCTGGATCATGCAACAGTTCCTCGCGGCGAGTTCCCGATTGAGTAATATCGATTGCCGGCCAGACTCGTCGTTCTGCCAGCTTGCGATCCAGAACCAATTCCATATTTCCTGTTCCCTTAAACTCTTGGAAAATGAGTTCGTCCATTCGTGACCCAGTGTCAATAAGTGCAGTACCAACGATGGTCAATGACCCACCTTCAGCAAAGCATCGTGCCGTCGCGAAAAGTTTCTTTGGAACGTCCATCGCCTTGATGTTAACGCCGCCGGACATCGTTGCACCACTGTTGCCAACCCACTTGTTGAACGCTCGGGCCAAGCGAGTTATCGAATCCATCAACAAGAACACGTCCTTGCCCATTTCCGCAAGCCGACGGCACCGATCCACTACCAACTGGCTGAGGCGAACGTGCGAATCAACGTCTTCATCAAGGCTACTCGAAATAACTTCACCGCGGACAATGTTTCGACGCATATCAGTCACTTCTTCGGGACGTTCGTCGATCAGCAATACAATCAACTCGACATCTGGGTAGTTTAATGCAATACCCTTGGAAATAGACTGAAGCATGATCGTTTTGCCGGAGCGAGGCGGCGAAACGATCAACGCTCGTTGACCTCGTCCGAGAGGGGTGAGCAGGTCTATGACTCGGTTGGTTATCGGCTGTGCACCGATTTCTAATTTCAGCCATCGCTCTGGGTTGATGGCCGTCAGAGTGTCGAAAGTTTTGACATTGACATAATCCTCAGGCTTCATCCCTTCTACATCGAGAATTTCTTTGACCCGAGGTCCTTGCGCGCGGCGAGTCTGTTGCATGATTGCAAGGATTTTGAGTCCTTGACGCAATCGAAACTTCTCAATCATCGTACCGGGGACGAATGGATCGGTCCTTTCTCTAGAATAATTATTCGACGGGGACCTGAGGAAACCGTATCCGTTCGGGTGCATCTCTAACATGCCAAAAAACTCTTGGCCTGGCTCCTCCGCCGGGGCCTCCCCGTTCTCGGCGGCAATCGCTTCCCCATCTTCGTTTACGGCATTTTCGCTTGGCTCATCTTCAGGCGGCGCGAATGCTTGTTGGTAGTTCGGGCCATATCGACGTCGGGGTTTTTTGAGGCGAGGCCTTGACGTAGAGCCGCCTGGGCCTGCTGGACTCACCGGATTATCACCTTGGAAATGAGAACGAAATCGCTTCTTCTTGGGCATAAATGCAAAATCCAGACAAAAAACAAGTACGCAACCGCTTCACGACCCCAAAATTAATTGGTGGTAACAGCGAGGGAAGGATACAGAGGCTAGAGGGTCTAAAACAAAACACAAATCAGGGGGACGACGTGGAACCAGCTACATTGCTCGCTCAATCAAATCCTGTCCGAATCGAATCGATTCCGCTCACAGCGACAAAACGCAATGGAGGCGGGATTTGGCCCGAGCGAAAATCGCAAATTGGTCTTTTGCTAGCAGAAATCTGCTATGTCACCCGCCACCTGACGCATCGGTAATTTAACCGGTCAATCATGTAGGTATTCGGGAGGAAGGGTACACAAACGTGCGCAACCAAAAACTTTCCGTGGATGACACTTGGCGACAACGGGGGATTGCATAAGGCACCTTTCGGGGCCGGTCAACGATCGAAGCTATCAAGTCGATCCGTCAAATCCACCGCTTTAGAGTAAAGTCTGGCATCGGAATCTGACCATGTCAAGCGAGAAATCGGTATATCTCGAACAATCGTACTTTTTTATTATTTTCTGTACTTCCGGTAAACTTACGCAGTCGTTGGAACCGATGCGACTGACAGACACCTTCTTCGGCATTTTCGACCGAATGTGGCTGCGCTGATGAGGAACTCCAGATGCTCAAAAACTTTTTCGTTGCTGGTTTCATGCTTAGAACAGTTACACTGTTGCTTGTACTGACAATAGTGCTGTTTACTCCGGCCTCCGGAATCGGGCAAGAACGTGAAATAGCATGGACCGAGGACTACGAAGCAGCTGTTCAGCACGCCGCAACTACGAACAGTATTGTCCTGCTTCACTTCTACGGCGACTACTGCCCGCCTTGCAAATTGCTAGACAGAAAGACCTTTCGCGACCCAACGTTGATTTCGAAGATAAACGAACAACTCGTTCCCGTAAAACTAAACGCCGATCGGCGCCGAGACTTGGCACAGAAATTCCAAGTCACCCGTTGGCCCACCGACATTTATTTACTCCCAAGCGGTGAGGAAATCTATCGGGGCGTAAGCAATCCAGACCCAACCGTCTATTGTAAGACCATCGACCGCGTGGCGATTCAGCATCGGAATCGGAATGTCGGTAACACCACCGCACGAGCACACGTAGAACACCAAGACAGAACCTTGGCCGGATATGCACCGCAGATCCAATCGGAACAAACTAACTACGCTCCAAACGTAGGCGACCCTGTGCGATCACAAGCATCTGCTTGGACGGACAGATCGGTTGCGCCCCAACCTAACATCTCGCTTGCTGCAAAACCTGTCCCTGCAAATCCAAGTTCGCGAGTCATCGAAAACCCTTATATCGACAAGCTACCGACAGCGAAGGCACCTTCTCCCACTTTTCAAGCACCCACTTTTCAAGCACCCGCTGTTCAAGCTGCGAATAAACTCCCGCCGATCGTCACGAATGACCAACACCTAGTCGGCTCCAATCCGTCATTGTCGGCTTCGGTGTCGGTGTCCAACCAATCCGCGAAGCCCGTTGCTGCTCAGCCGGTCAGTTCTCAGCGCACGCCAGAACTTCAACCCAACACCGCCATCGCGCCAAAGCACGTGGATGCCGAAACGATTGGTTTGGGCGGATATTGTCCAGTGACACTGATCCAATCGCTTGATCGGCCCAATGTGAATGGTTGGGTTGAGGGGAAAAAGACTTCGGCAGTTCGGCATCGGGGCAGAGTCTACTATTGCGCCAACGAGCAGGCTCGGCAAACATTGCTTAGCGATCCTGACCGCTACACTCCATGCCTGAGTGGATTTGATATCGTCCACCTTTGCAAAGCAGGGGAACTCCACGATGGGCTGTGCGACTATGGTTGCATTCAAGAAGGCACCAATCGTGTTTTCCTTTTCGAGAACAAATCAAACTATGAGGAGTTTAAGAAAAACAGCGTGTACTACTCTGGCTTGCTCGACAACGCCGGAACCGAACGCGTTGCAAATGATTTGAATGGAACTCTAAATCGATAGCCATTTATGACTAAAACAATTACACTAAAAGCATGCGACAATTGGAAGAAGATCTGGGCAGCATGCAACGCGCAGAAGCGCCGAGCACTGGTTCAAGCCTTCGTAGCAGCGATTGCGCTAAGTACTTCATCAATCACGCAATTGGTAGCCCAACCTGAACGAACTGCGGGCGATTACGATGATACCGTGGTTCACTGGCCACGATTGGACTTTGTTATTCCATTTAATGTGGACGTGACTGGTCAAGCACCCCGTGAAATTCAGTTGGAGTTTTCTGAGAATGGCGGCAAGTCCTGGTTACTGTACTCAACCGGCGACGTCAGAACCAAACAATTTCATTTTCAAGCCAAAGTAGACGGCGAATACCAGTTCCGGCTAAAGACGCTCGACATTCAAGGTCGCAGTTTTGACAACCCTGGCGAACCATTGCGTGTCTTGGTTGATACCACGAAGCCCGATGCCAGACTCATTGTCGACATCGACCAACGCGGAGTGATGCAAGCGGAATTTGAAATTGCCGATGCTGCTCTCGACACTTCAACCATTCAGCTCGCATATCAAACAGAGTCAGTTTCTCAATGGCGAGAAATTCCAGTTGAGTTGAATCCAGGCCAAAGTACAGCAAGTTGGTTAGGCAGCGGTTCTTGGAATATTCCCAGCGGCACTCGCCAACTCGTAGTGCGACTCACCGCCAAAGACAAAGCCGGCAATCCAATTGAAATAACTCGTCTTCCGCAACTCCCGCGATCTGCATCTGCAAACGGTAGCCTCCAATTGGCCAGCGGAAAGACTCAAGATGCCAGGAATGCAATTCGTTCTGGCACGTCTGCTCCCGTTGGAAGCGGCCTACCAGCATTGGCACTCGATTCGCTTCCTCGAGTTGAAGTGCTCGGTGCAAAGCGTTCCGCATCGACGTTGGATCCGACGATTTCTACAACGGTCGTTGCACTACAACAACTAATCGAACAACAAAGCAAATTTATTACCAGTCAGCAATCGGCTCACAAGCAGGCTTTTGATGAGTCGCAAATCCGCGGCGGTATCGGAAGTGCCGGAGTCCGTTCGATAGAAGAAATTGGAAGCCAGCAGTTCAGTGCACCTCGCTCTGAAGGTACGGAGCGAATCGCTACGCCGATGAATCAATCGACTCCCAGGAGCGATTCACGAGCCAGCAAACTACCCGTTCGTACTTTGTCGGATGAAGAGTACGAACAATTAACATCACAAGGTATCATGAGCTTGGCAGCAAAGCGAACTGAGCAGTCACTTCTTGTTCCTGAGGATGCTTCACTTTCTCTAACCCCCGGGGCTTCCTTTGAGATTGAGCCTAGGGTAAAGCGCATTCCCGGACAGACACCATTTCATCGGGACATCAAACCTTTGTATAGTAGCAGCAAAGCATTCAGTCTTGACTACAATATAGACAACGACCCGGATTCGCCGATTTCGTCGGTTGAGCTTTGGGGGACATCGGACGAAGGGCAAACATGGCAAATGTGGGGGCAAGATCCAGATCGCGCAAGCCCGTTCGACATTGAAGTGGAATCGGAAGGACTATTTGGGTTCCGGATGGTTATTGTTGGGGCTAATGGTCTTGCATCGAATCGACCGCGAAATGGTGACAACGCAGATGCTTGGATTCATGTCGATATCGAAAATCCTCAAGCCAAATTAATAAGCTCGCTGTATGGCAAAGGCAAAGAGTCGGGATCCATGATCATCGAGTATCGCGCTAGCGACGACTATTTCTCCGACCGACCGATTACGCTTTCGTATTCGCAAACGCCGACCGGCCCATGGACCATAATCGCAACAGGAGTACGCAATAACGGTCGTTACGTTTGGCCAGCCGACCCTAGTCTTCCAAACTCGATTTATCTACGAATCGAAGCACACGATGCGGCAGGAAACGTAGGCGTGAACCAATTGGATCTCCCCATTGACGTCGAGGGTCTAGCCCCCCGCGGTCGCATCCAAGGCTTCCGCCCAATCAAATAGCTGGCTATTCGGCATCCCGACCCATTGTGAAATTGCCCTTCTCTCTATTAGTCGGCATTTTGTACACTCCCTGAAGCTTGCCCGTTATACCTACTCAACAAAGTAATCGGTCTACTTCTCATGAGACAGCTTTTTTCCGCAAAATCGCAATTGAATTCGATCAAGGAACTTCTGAATTCCATCGCCGAACCACTCAATTTGAACGTCTCAGTACGGCTCTGGAACGGTGATGTTATCCCAATGGGGGCTCACGCCGATGGACAATACATTATAGAAATATCAGGCCCCGGCGTAATTGGATCGTTGATGAGGCGGCCAACTTTGGAAACGCTGATTAGGCTTTACGCTACCGGGCATATCAACTTCGAAGGTGGGGACTTGATCGACTTTTCTGAGGCTCTAAAAGTGCAACAGTCAAATCGCGAACGACTGAAAAAAATTAGCAAGCCAATGATCGTGAAACGAATACTTCCTTTCCTGTTTGCCAAAACGAACGTGGCTGATCTGAGCCAAGGATTCCAGGATGATACGGTCGGCCGAGATGAGTCCAAAAGGAACAACCGCGACTATATCCAATTTCATTACGACGTCAGCGATGAGTTTTACAAGTTGTTTCTTGGCTCAGAAATGATGTACACCTGCGCCTATTTCAAAGACTGGTCCAATACACTCGATCAGGCTCAACACGACAAGCTAAATATGATTTGCCGAAAGCTGCAACTCGAACCCGGAGACAGAATGCTTGACATTGGCTGTGGTTGGGGCGGATTGATTTGTCATGCGGCCATGCATTTTGGTGTCAAGGCACACGGCATTACGCTGTCTCAGAATCAATATCAATATGCACGGACCAAGATTGAGCAGCTCGGGTTGACCGACAAAGTTAGTGTTGAGATCTGTGACTACGCAGACCACCATGGGACCTACGACAAGATTTCAAGTATCGGAATGTCGGAACACATTGGGGTTGCCAACTATCCGCGTTATTTCAACAAGATCAATTCATTGCTCCGCGATCGAGGAATCGTGCTAAATCATGCGATCGCCAGAAGCTCAAAAGCATCTAAGAAGAGTGCGGCTCGCATTCGGCCGGAACGCAAGTTTTTGCTGAAGTATATCTTTCCTGGTTCGGAGTTAATTCCTGTAGGGATGACATCGGACTTTATGGAGCAGACCGGATTCGAGGTGCATGATATCGAATCATGGCGAGAGCATTATGCGCTAACGCTTCGATTCTGGTGCAAAAACCTATCGGCCAACAAAGACCGCGCAATCGAGCTGGTTGGAGCGGAACGGTATCGATTGTGGGTCGCGTACCTGGCTGGCGGTTCGGCCGGATTCACCGCCGGTTCGATCAAGATTTATCAAGTGGTCGCAAGCAAAAAAGCGTCTAAGGGAGTCTCTGGAATGCCCCCGACGCGCGAACACCTCTATCGAGCTGCGTTAGTAGGGCCTCGCAAGCGAGCGTAGCCTAAAAGCATAACGAATCCGTTGGCCAAGCCAGCGGTATTTCGGAATTCTACCTGCCTTGTGCTGCGTAAGAATCCGGCTTTTTTGTACCAGAGATCGGACTCTAAGGCGAGAAGCAGACTGGAATATACCTGGGGACTGGGTGGCACCCTCAGAGGCTGTGATTTTATAGTACCCGTCACACTCCGTGTGACGTCCGCAGTTCAAAAACCTTAGGTTTTTGAGGCAACGTCACACGGAGTGTGACGGATACTTTCTTCGTCGCAAAATGCTTGACTAAATTGCACTTGTCGGTTACGGTCATTTATTGGCTTTGGAAAAATCTCGTCTCGCATCGGAGAAAATAGAAATGGTCCTCCCATCATCAACTCGATTCCGCCGACAAAATCGCCAGCTAAAAATCGAACGACTAGAGCATCGTAAGTTGCTCGCCGCAGACTTGGTCCTTACTTGGAACAATGTTATGCTCGATGCCATTCGATTTGGCAAGACTCCTCCGCCAATAGCCTCGCGGGCGATGGCCATCGTTCAAACGGCAATTTATGACTCCGTAAACGCAATCGACCGCACGCATTCTGTATATGCGGTCGATTTATTGGCATCGCCAACAACTTCTCGTGAAGCAGCTGTATCAGCGGCCGCTCATGCTACCTTGGTCAGTCTTTTCCCAGCCCAGAAAGCGAAGTTTGACACACAATACCAAGCCGATTTGGCCGCCATCCCTAACGGCCAGCCTGAGGATCTGGGTGTATCGCTGGGCAACGACGTTGCCAAAAAAATGCTTGAACTACGTAAAAATGATGGAGCGAATGTGGTCGTGCCGTATCTACCCGGAAACAAACCGGGTGATTGGATACCGACACCTCCAGGAAACGCGCCAGCGCTTTTACCTCAGTGGCCTAATGTAACTCCATTTGCAATGAAGAGTGGGTCGCAATTCACACCGCATGGCATTCCCGCTTTGAACAGCAAGGAATATGCAGACGCTCTCAATGAGGTTAAGGCCATCGGTTCGGCCACGAGCACAACGCGAACTGCCGATCAAACCAACATCGCTCTGTTTTGGGCAAATGGCGGTGGCACTGCCACACCGCCCGGACACTTGAACATCATGGCGCAAAAGGCAGCTATCGCTGAAGACAATACACTCTCGGAAAACGCGAGATTGTTTGCTGAGTTAAATGTAGCCCTTGCTGATGCGGCCATCATGGCCTGGGACGCCAAGTACGATACCAATTTCTGGCGGCCCATCACCGCGATTCGTGCTGCAGACACGGATGGAAATGCGAGTACCGTAAAGGACGTAAATTGGAATTCGCTGATCGCCACCCCGCCGTTTCCGACCTATGTCTCGGGCCACTCTAGCTTCAGCGGCGCAGCAGCAGCGGTTCTAAGAAAATTCTTTGGCTTTGACCAATTCAAATTCACGCTTCCCTCTGAGGATTCGAAGGTGCCAAACCGCGAATTCACGAGTTTCTCGCAAGCTGCCCAAGAATCGACCGATAGTCGCATGTTCGGCGGGATCCATTTTCGATTCGACAACGAAGATGGGCTTAAGGCTGGCGGAAAGCTTGGCGAATATGTTGCCGCTAATTTCTTTAAGCCTCAAGATCGCGGTCCTGCGGCTGGACTAGTAGGCAACATCCTCGTGGTCGTTGGTTCAGACAGCGGTGATTTCTTGACCATGAGTCAAGGTCAGGGCAAGTTCACCGTCAAGTCTTTTGGGCAGAGGTTGGGGGCTTTCAACATTGGCGATGTGAAATCGATTGTGATCAGTGCTCGAAGCGGTAACGACTTCGTTGAACTCGGAAACGAAATCAACGTCGCAGCCACCATTTTCGGCGGTGATGGCAACGATTTTCTGATTGGTGGCGGCGCGAACGATTCAATATTTGGCGAGGATGGGCACGATATTTTGTTCGGTATGATGGGCGACGACTTGCTGGACGGCGGGGACGGCGACGACATCCTGTATGGAGGTCCAGGTGAAGACATTCTGCTTGGACGTCGAGGCAGGAATTTGCTCTTCCAATAAAACCGCTTGAGAATCCCGCAGGCTGGCCCAATGGCACTAACTTTGAGCCGCAACGCGCTAGCGGCCTAACTTGAGCCGCAACGCGCTAGTGCCTAACATTGAGCCGCAACGCGCTGGAACTCACTTTGAGCCGCAACGCGCTAGCGTGCGGGCTGGCAGACTAGAATCGCTTGCGAATCCGGCCCTCATGCTAGCGCATTGAGGCTCAGAAATTACACAGTTAGCGCTCGCAGGCCTTGGTCTACATATGGTTCGGGCTTTTTGGCTACCAAAAGTAGCAAACGATTTTCAAGAAACTCCATCCGCTCGTCGCAGTTAAGCACAGTTGAGCGATTAGACTAAGGACCGTCCGATTAATAACTGTCCGATCTGCACGTGGCGGAAGTCGCCAAGACTTTTGGATTTGACGGTTGCCGAAACTCTTGGCGAGTTCCACTACGACAATAATTGATCGATTGGTCCTAAGTGACTCTCGATTCGTGTCTTTCGATAGGCCGGTCAAATCTGTGTTTTCACCTCGCCGACCTAAAACGGTGGTTACCTAAAACGGTGGTTATTGATGAAATTTCCCATTGGCTCTTTTGGTTTGTGTTTATTGACGGGGCTGCTGATCGCCGCTTTCTTATTGCCTAGTTCCGTCGTTGCACAAGAACCACAATCGGCGGTGAAACCAGCGCCCGACAAGACTTCAGATCGCTTGGAAGCCATCGAAAGCGCTCTCGGAAAGATCGTACAGGAACTTCAATCGATCAAGAAACCAAAACCTATTGAAGTCAAGCAGGCCGAGCAGGCTTCGAAACCAACAGAAAAAACGCAAGCCAAACCACCTGTGTATCCTCCCGCGATGAAAATCGATTCAGAGCTAATCAAGAGCGTGAAGTGGCGATCGATTGGGCCTGCAAATATGGCGGGACGAATCACCGATATCGCGGTTCATGACAAAGACCCCTCGCTCTGGTTCGTCGCCACTGCCTCCGGCGGCCTTCTTAAGACCGTCAATCAAGGAACCACAGTAACTCACCAATTTGATAAACAAGAAACCGTATCGCTCGGCGCGATCGCTGTCGACCCGAACGACACCAATGTGCTTTGGGCGGGAACCGGGGAATCGAATCCACGCAACTCCGTGTCGTGCGGTGATGGTGTCTACAAGTCGACTGACTCAGGCACCACATGGAAAAACATGGGACTAAAGAAGAGTTACCAGATTAGCCGGATCGTCGTTTCTCCGAAAGACTCGAATACAGTTTTTGTCGGTGCCGCCGGACGACTCTATGGCCCTAACGAAGAGCGTGGCGTTTTCAAGACTACTAACGGTGGTGAAACTTGGGAGAAAGTCTTATTCGTAGACAACAAGACCGGTGTGATCGATATGATCATGGACCCAACGAACCCAGACACCATCATCGCTGCGTTTTGGGACCGCCAGCGTGACGGCTTCGACAGTTGGCCTGGCACAGTCGCAAAACCAGAGGGCATAGATGGCTACGACCCCATTCGCAAATGGGGACCTGGGAGCGGACTTTATAAGACGACTGACGCTGGAAAGAGTTGGCGCAAGTTGTTGAAAGGATTACCCTCTAGCAACCTAGGAAGGATTGGACTTGATTGGCAAACTAAATCGCCGCATGCAATTTTTGCCATTATCGATTGCGAGGACATTGGAAAGGGGCCTGCTCCTTTCGCAGCTTTTTTGGGGCTCGTAGGATCCAATAGGGATGGCAAAGTTTTTATAACGCAAGTCATGCCAAAAAGCCCGGCTGAAAAGTCAGGTATCCAAGTTGGCGATCAGTTGGTTTCACTTGGGGAAACACCCATCGCCGACTTCGACCAGACAATCGAAATCCTTCGCGTGAAAAAGGTGGGGGACAAGATTTCGGTGAAGGTGAAACGGGGCGAGGAAACGTTATCGATTGAGTCTGTGTTATCGGCTCGTCCAGGGGCAGCCCAGGGCCAAGGGGCATTGGCAGGAGTTTGGTTGGGAGTCACCGCCGAGGACCGAGAAGGCAAAATTGTGGTGACTCGTGTCACGCCCGATGGCCCTTCCGACAAAGCCGGACTCAAGGAAGCAGACGTTATCACGCAGTACGATGGGAAAGCACCCGGTGCCTACATGGAGATGGTTGCTCAGGTTCGAACGCGAGCAGCCGGAGACAAAGTCAAGCTGCAAGTGACGAGAGGTACAGAAATTGTCGAACTGACAATCACTTTGGAAAATCGTCCCGGCGGTCCAACGACGGCTTCCGCTGGACCTAGCAATGTTTACCTTGGAATTCAAGGCGAGAACTCCGATCAAGGTGGGGCAATTCTCACAGAAATCACACCGGATGGACCCGCACAGAAAGCCGGATTGGAGCCGAGCGATATCGTAAAGTCACTTGGCGGCAAATCGGTGGCGAACTACGAAGCGTTTGTGGCTGCAATCCGTGAATTCAAAGCAGGTGACAAAGCCAAGATTACCGTCCTCCGCGGAGCCGAAACCAAAGAGATCGAAGTGACATTTGCGGCCCGCGATGGTGCAACGAATACTCGCCCCCATACTTACTCGTACTTTGGCCAGACTCCTAACGTTCAAGACATGCAGGGTGCCAAGGGTCATGAATTCGGGGGCATCTATCGTTCCGACAACGGTGGCGAGAATTGGGAACGAGTGAATTCGCTCAATACCCGTCCTATGTACTTTAGTGTCGTTCGTGTCGACCCCAGCGACGCAAAACGAGTCTACGTTTTGGGCGTATCGCAATTCAAATCAGAGGACGGAGGGATTACATTCGATGGGAACTTTGGCCGTGGAGTTCATGCCGACTGTCATGATCTTTGGATTGATTCTAACGATGGCCGGCATATGGTCATCGGCGGTGACGGCGGGTTTTATGTCACATACGACCGAGGGTCGAATTGGGACCATATCAACACGGCTGCCGTCGGACAGTTTTACCATGTCGCAATTAGTCCGAAACATCCTTATTGGGTTGTCGGAGGGCTTCAAGACAACGGCTCCTGGGGCGGGCCAGCCATCAGCAAAAGCGGTGGAACGCTCAACGAAGACTGGTTGTCGATCGGCAGTGGCGATGGCTTCGTTTGCCAAGTAGACCAACAGGACCCTGATTTGATTTATTGGGAGAGTCAGAATGGCTCGATCGGTCGTAGGCATCTCAAAACAGGAGAAAGGGCTTCGATACGTCCGCAACGATCCGATACCGGTACATCATATCGATTCAACTGGAACACACCCTTTATTCTGTCCCATCAAAACTCCAAAATATTTTACACTGTCGGGAATTTTGTCTTCCGTTCATTGGATCGCGGAAATAATTTGATTCCGATTTCTCCTGAAATCACGCTTACTCAGCGTGGCTCAGGGACTGCGATCGCGGAGTCTCCTCGCAATTCCAACATTCTTTATGCGGGCACTGACGACGGTGCATTGTGGGTCACTCGCAACGGCGGTTTTGAGTGGAAAAACATCACTGCAAATCTCGGAATCCCTTCACCGCGATGGGTGGCCACGATTGAAGCCTCTCGTTTCGAAGATGGGCGCGTCTTTGTCGCATTGGATGGACACCGATCCGACGATGATGAGCCCTATTTGTTCGAGTCGAATGACTTCGGTGACACGTGGCGATCGATACGTTCGAATATTTCTTGGGGCTCAACGCGTTGCTTGCGAGAAGATATTTCGAACGCCAACATGCTCTACGCCGGAACGGAGTTTGCGATGTGGCTTTCGATGGATCGAGGAGCGAATTGGACCAAGTTGAATACGAACTTGCCGACCGTCGCGATCCATGAGATTGCTCAGCATCCTAGTAACGGAGAAATCGTTGCAGCGACACATGGGCGAAGCCTTTGGGCATGCGATGTATCTGGCCTACGTCAACTAAAGCCCGACCACCTTTCTAGTCAAATGGCTCTCTTCAAGCCCGAAGAAGTAATTCGATGGCGGAACGAACCAAATCGTGGACTTACCAATCGTCGCTTTGCAGGAGAGAACCCTGCCAGCGGTGCTCAGCTCTGGTACGCATTGCCGACAAAGGCTGAGCGAGTTTCATTGCGGATTGTAGATATCGAAGGAAAAGTCGTTCGCGAACTGAGGGGCGAATCCGCAGCTGGGCTTCATCGACTCAACTGGGACCTTATTCAGCAAGTGGCAGTTGCTCAACGCGGTGGCACTCCTGGATCTCAGCCATCAATCGTAAATCGACCTCCACAGTTGGACGACCCAAATGCGTCGCCTCAGTCGACGCCAACCACATCGGCAACGACAAATCCGTCAACAACTATCGAGGGAACCGAAAGACGACGCAGAGGTCCTAGCACATCCGCTGCTCCTAGCCCGGCAGGCAGTCCCGGTGTTGCTGGACACGAAATTGGCGGCCCCGGTCGAGGAGGCATATCTGGCGGCGGTCCCGGATTTGGCGGTCGTGGCGGCCCGCGACCAGCGCCAAATGGTACTTACCGAGCTATCCTAGTTGTCGACGGCAAAGAATTGCCTCCTCAAACGATTACGCTCATTCGTGATCCCATGGCCCCCGAGGATGCGATCAGCGAAGAAGATGCTGAGCAAGCCATCATCGATGAAAAACGAGCGGCCGATGAGAAACGCGCAGCCAAGAGCGAGGGACGCCAAGTTTACAAAGACAATTGAGGAAGGTCCTACCTGTGAGCTCCAACATGGATGAACTTCGAAAAGAGATGACTTGGGAAGAGTTTCTCGTCTATCCCAGAAAGCTCGGCTAGAAGCATGAGTATTTTGACGGTGCACTCCATCTGTCTCCCGCTTGGACTGCGGTCGCAATTTTCCGGCTCTCTCCCAATGAACTGCTCAATCGCGAAGTCAACACGTGCGTACGGCGGAAGCCAGTGGCGTCTATTCGCACATTGGATCCACAGGATTTTGATCCCTTGCTGACGCTCTTCTGTGAGTGCTTTGAAAACGCGATTGAGTAAGCCGAGAGTGGGCCAGAGGACCTAATGCGGTACGCTCATCGGGCCCTGGATCGTTTCTTTGGCCAAACACCGTCACCCAACATGAAGGGCTCGTGTGTTGCAGTGCTCAAAGGAAGCGTTGTTGGTTGCTCTCGCCGAGCACAGGGAAAACAAACAAATCGAATTGGACCCTTGGACGAAATAGCGGGAACCGTAGAACGCATCGAACAACGAAATTGCGGTACGCTGAGCGATCATTTCTCTTTGTCGTTTCGAACGAATCCAATGTTACCCGGATTCACGTCTGCGACGTAGATTCCCAAGCCGCGTAGTTTGGCAAGAATGATAGACGCGTTTGGCCAGTTCTCCTCAAACTGTTCTTGTTTGTCAGTTTCCCATTGTTCAAGAACTTCTGAGTCGTATTCGGGAGGACGATCCAAGTAAGCGCCGCCAAAATCGAGTAAAAAAGGTCGGACGACGATCGACATCTCGATCGCCAAAAGTTCGTCGTCGAAGTCGATCAGTTGAGGTACGTGATGACCTGCGATTATCTTGATTTCAAGATCTCGCAATCGGAGGTAAACGTCTCGTTCACGACAGTAGGGTGTCTCATGTTCATGTATTTTTAGAGCATTGTGGCCGAATGAACTAGCACGAACACACGCGAATACAGTACCATGTACTCCGAAGCCCAATGCGGAGTCTTCTACGTAATGACACGAGTGCGCACGACAATATTCGCGAGCTCTCGAAATATATTCCAATCGATGGTCCATCATGATTTCTTCCCATTCATCTGTTGTCACATTGGAACTGCTTTTTGGCCAACGACGAATTCCAATTGCTCAAATGTGCAGCGAATATCTTATCGCAGTCGAAGCAATCGAGTTGCCTATGGGTGAAGGTGTGGTATTGATGCATGTGGATGGAAAACCCACAAAGTTCCCTGTATACCTGCCGAACGGCTGCAACCAGGGCGAGCAAGAATTTAGAATTTCGCATCCTCCCAAAGACGAACATAGTTGAAACTCCGAAACCAATCGTCACGACCGTACATCCGGACTGAATTCTCTGAAAAACCAAGGTTCGATGCCTTTCCTTGTTTTCCCCCCGTTTTCTTCCTCTCGTTTTCTTCCGATGCGTGTCCTCGTTTTCCACAAACGATAACGCTCATTCGTGACCCCATGGCCCCCGAGGATGCGATCAGCGAAGAAGAAGCTGAGCAAGCCATCATCGATGAAAAACGAGCGGCCGATGAGAAACGCGCAGCCAAGAGCGAGGGACGCCAAGTTTACAAAGACAATTGAGCCTGTCCCTAGGCTGTGCGTGGACTGTGCGACAAACAGCAGTTTTAGAGTTTTCTGAATAATATTTCAATTCATCTTTTGTTCCATATTGCGATGAGTGCGATGACGGGTGATAGTCCGGCTGGGTTGTCTTATTTCCACAGCTAAATTTTGCATTTTCCAATTCTCATTTTAATTTTTTCAATTCCTCGTCTTAGAAAAGCCTCGTCTTGCAAGCAACTTCCCGCGATGTTAGCGAGCGGCGTCGATCATAAGGCGGGCAGCCGTGGCAGAACGCATGGTTTAGAAAATCGGTGCCACGTTGTCTTTGTTCCATGACTCGTAGGCTCGTTTCAGCCGAATCACGACGTCAGGTTGAATGCTGGATAGATCCTTCGCTTCGCCGATATCATGTTCGAGATCGAAGAGCTCTACTTGTTCTCCCTGCTTGACCAGCTTCCAATTGCCTTCGCGAATCGCCCAATTCGATCCTCCGTCGGTTCTCCAAAACAGCCGCTCGTGAGGTGACTGGAGGTTCTCACCTGTCAAGAACGGCATGAGGTTTACACCGTCCATTGTGTTCCATTCGGGGACTTTGGCGTCCGCGAGCTTGGCGACCGTCGCAAAAATATCCAGCGAACTGACGGGTTGCATGTAGTCTTTTCCTTGAGCGATCACACCAGGCCAGGAAACGAGAAACGGGACATGCGTTCCTCCCTCATAGACTTGCCCTTTGCCACCACGAAAAGGAGTGTTTTCGCTGTGTGTCAAGCTGACCCCTACGCTCGCTGCAGCTCGCACACGTTCCTTCGCTGATTGAGTATTTTCTATTTGTGTCATGTTGATCCAGCCGCCGTTATCACTCATAAAGAAAATCACTGTATTTTCCTCCTGACCGCTATTTTTAAGTGTGGCGCAGACTTCGCCAATCGCATCGTCCATCCCCATTACCAAACCAGCATACAAAGGCCGTGGTCCCTTTTGAAAGTGTTTGGTGCGCTCCATCAGAGCAGGTGTGAGATGAAAGGGCGTGTGCGGGGCGTTAAATGTCAGATACATGAACCAAGGATTGTGCTCATTGGCCTTGATCGCTTGGCTCGCTTCCTGGCCCAACACGTCAGTTAGATAACCGGTCAGTGTTTCCTCTTTCCCATTGCGATTCATGGGGATCTTGTATTCAACACTACTATTGGCGTCTGCCAAATAGACATGTCCGCTGCCGAGAAAACCGTAAAAGTAATCGAAACCGCGACGGTTCGGATGAAATTGCGGATGAGCACCCAAATGCCATTTTCCAATTGCGAGGGTTCTGTAACCTGCGGCTTTCAATACTTGTGGTAGGGTGGTTTGCGATAGAGGCAATCCGGCAACTGTACTTTCGGGAAGCCATTCTGGATTGTTTTCGTGCCCGAATCGCTGCTGATAACGACCCGTTAGCAAGCCAGCTCGTGATGGACTACAGAAAGGATGACTGACATAGCCATTTGTGCAGCGCAAACCACGTTTGGCCAGCGCATCCAGATGTGGTGTCGCGATGTCCTTACAACCTTGGAAACCGACATCATGATAACCCAAGTCATCTGCTATGATGACGAGGATATTAGGTCTTTTCTGGCTTTCGGAAAAAACACTACCACTCGGAATAATGCAAAGCGCAACCAGCAAAATGGCAACGACCCGAAAATTGGCAAGGGATCTATCAGTCATGAAGGTTGTCTCGCATTTCCTGCTAGTGCTAGTGAGAAACGTCTGATCGCGATTAGTCCTCCCAGGGCTGACCTGGCGGGCGAAAGGCTTCAACCCGAAGAGTAAGCGAGGGGCTGAGCATTGTACGAACATTGAAGTTGGTGTGCAACATTTCACCCTGCCTAATGATGCAGGTTGGCGCGTTTTGGTATGTTTTAGCTTGCCGATCACCTAACAATCAAGCGGGCATGGATGGTACCCAAAGGAGATGTCAAAATGTTGCGATTCCTCATTGGTTTTACGGGCGTGCTCATGAGCACATGCTCGTCGCGAACAATTTGCGCTCAAACTGCAGACGACGAATTGATTTTCTTTACGCCGCCAGGGTTTGTTAAGGCTGGCATACCAGTAACTGCCGGCACCGAGGCGACCGGTTTTCTCGAAATCGAAGTACGCAACAGAGAGACGAGTGCGATTACCGCTTGCCGCATCAATGTTATTGGTCCGGACGGAAACTACTATCAGCCCGCTAGCCGCCATCGCTCCCAATTCGACATGACCGGCCAGTGGCCAAAAGAAAACGCTTGGGGGAATCGACCAGGAAAAGCACCTTATCGCTACCTCGGTCATTTCTTCTACTCCACAGGTAAAGAAAGCATCCGAGTTCCGTCTGGTCGGATTCGCATCGAAGTTTGGAAGGGTGTCGAGTTTCACCCAGAAATCGCTTTCGTCGACGTGCTTGAAAACAAGACTTCAACTGCATCCATCGTTATCGAGCGAACCGTGCCGATGGTCGAATTCGGTTACTTCGGAGGTGACCCTCATTTGCATTTCACGAGGATGACGGAACGCGATGAAGACACGATCCTTGAATTGATGGACGCGGAAGATGTTTGGTACGGCACACCTCTTGGCTACAACGAACCCGCTGGTCCGTACAATGGCCTGATGGAGAAAATGGCTTCTCCTCAGATTCGCCTAGGATTCGATTCGAACCGTTCGCGCGACCATCTCTCCATCATGTCTGGTCAAGAATACCGAAGCGCATTTTTTGGGCACCTTAATCTTTACGGATTGCCAGACCTCGTTTTCGAAGGCAAGAGCTTTCATTTAGACAATGATGGACCGGCATACGGTGTCGTTGGGGCGAAGGCTATCTCGGAGGGCGGCTACGCGATTCATGCGCACGGCGGATACTCCAAGGAAATTTATGTTGATGCGGCGCTTGGAGCTGTTAGCGCCGTCGAACTACTTCAATTCGGTATCTATCGCGAGTTAGGACTGACCGGTTGGTACGACATGCTCAATACAGGCTATCGTTTTCCGTGCGTCGGTGCAAGCGACTTCCCTGCTTGCCGTTTCATGAGCGATTGCCGCACCTACGTTCGACCAAAGAAGCCGTCGAATGAAAAAACTGCGGGCAACAATTTTCACACTTTTGGCGAGTGGCTCAGCGGCATGGCCGAAGGACGTAGTTTCGTCACGTCGGCTCCGTTGCTTTTGATCGATGTTGACGGCCATGAGCCAGGGGATGTTATCCAACAGATCGACGACAAGCATGAGTATCAAGTTCGTGTGCGTGTTCGCAGCGAAGTTGCTCCGGTGACCGCAATCGACATCATCGTCAATGGCCAAGTCTCAAAGCATGTTGACCTCGCGAGTGAGGTAGGCCGAGGAAAATGGATTGAAGTTCAGCACACTGTTTCTCGCATCGAATCTTGCTGGATCGCAGCGAGAGCTTGGTCCACAACCCTTTCTGGCCAACCGGACGCGGAAGCCCATACCAATCCAGTCTACATTGATATCAACGGCAAACGAACTTATCGACAGCCATCCGTCGATCGTTGGATCGGGAAAATTGATGATCAGATCATGATCCACACCAAACGCGACTTCAAGGCGAAAGCAAGCGTGCTTGCTTATTTTCAACGAGCGCGCGATACGTTGCTGCGGATTCGCACAGACAAAGGTCTATCGTCCGCACAAATTCCATGGCTTTTGAGCGATTCTAAGAACCAAATTAAGGACAAACCCGCCGAGTCAGTGCAGTTCAGCGAAAAGCTGATTGGCTCAGAAGTATCGGACGCAGATCTTCGTGAGTTCCTCAAGCCGGTTCCACCTAAATCGCCAGAGGAGGCGCTCAAAACGTTCGAGATCGCAGATGGTTTTCGACTCGAATTGGTCGCATCCGAACCGATCGTCGTAGACCCAGCGGCAGCCGCCTTTGACGAAGATGGACAACTGTACGTTTGCGAATTGCGAGATTACCCATTCAAACCACGTAAAGGTGGTGAGCCGATCGGGACGGTTCGATTGTTGCGAGATACGAATGGCGATGGCCGCTTTGACGAAGGGCACGTGTTCGCCGACAAGCTCTTGTGGGCAGCAGGCGTTGCTCCGTGGATGGGTGGAGTATTCGTCGCTGCACCACCCGATATCTGGTACTTAAAGGATACGGACGGTGATCATCGAGCAGATATTCGTCGACGAGTTTTCACAGGATTCGGAACAAACAATCAGCAAGCGGTGGTGAACAACTTGAAAATGGGTTTGGACAACTGGATCTATGGAACGACTGCCGGCAATGGCGGAACAGTCGTTCGAGTCGACGATGTCAGTGCCACACCCGTTGTGGTGACCGGTCGTGACTTTCGTTTCGACCCAGTCAGTGAGCGATTCGAAGCGATCACGGGTACAGTGCAGTTCGGGAATTCGTTCGACGATTGGGGGAATCGGTTTACTTGCAGCGAATCACGTCCGCTAGAGCATATTGTACAGCCCGATCACTATCTGGCCCGCAACCCATTTCTTGTACCGCCCAAGGGTGTTCATAACATTGCGCCTGGTCCCGTTCCAATTTTCCGCATCAGTCCCGTAGAGCCATGGCGACAAGTGCGAAGTTCGCGGCGCATCGTTAACAACGAACGCTCGGCTGGTGCTGCAGGTGCAAGCCATCACGTGATCGATGCAGCCGCCGGAGTGACCATCTATCGAGGAGCCGCCTTTTCAAGCGAATTCCTTGGGCAAGCCTTTGTTGGCGACGGACAAAACAATCTGGTGCATCGTCGCAAGATATTGCCTAACGGCGTGACGTTTCAATCGGAACGAGTCGATGAACAATCGGAATTTTTGCGATCGTCCGATATCTGGTTTCGCCCCGTAAACTTTGTGAACGCACCGGACGGTACATTGTATTGCTTGGACCTGTATCGTGAAGTTCTCGAATCAATTCACATACCGTTGGACGTCGTCAAGTATCTCGATTTGGCAAGTGGTCGGGAGTATGGGCGCATTTATCGAATTGCTCCCAATGGCTTCACAGTCACCAAATCACCTCAATTGAGCAGTGCATCATCGACACAACTCGTCGATCTGCTCAAGAGCCCACACGGTTGGTGGCGCGACACGGCGCAAAGATTACTCCTGGAACGTCGCGCTACCGAGGTAACTCCCGAACTGAGGACGCTTATTACAGCGTCCGTGTTTCCACAAGCAACCTTACATGCACTCTGGACTCTCAACGGACTCGGTACGCTCGATGACCAATCACTGCGAACATCCCTCGCCTCATCGCATCCTCGCATTCGTGAACACGCCATTCGTCTGAGCGAGCCACGATTGAACTCCAACTCGAGTATTGCTAATGCCGTTGTAAACGTGGTTCAAGATTCCGATGCGAGAGTTCGGTATCAAGCTGCGTTTTCGCTTGGTGAGTTGAGAAGTCCCATCGCTGCGACTGCGTTAACACAATTGGCAATTCGCGATGGGAACGACCCATGGATGCGAACAGCAATATTGAGCTCTGCCGGCGAACAAGCAGCGAGAATGTTTAACGAGTTGAGTCACGATGTTGCGCCAATGCGTTCCGATTTTATGAGCCCGCTGGCTCATCTGGTTGGTACACGCAATCGCGATGACGAAATCCCAATCGTACTTTCGGCCATCGAGGAATGGCATCGAGCCAGGAATTCTTCGGAGATCGATCTTATACTGATCGAATTGATGCGGGGCGTTCGCCGTTCAGGCCGCAACTTGAGTGTTGATCTGAAGTCGAATATGTTTTTGAGCAAACAAATGCAATCGGCTCAAAACAACTCAATCGATACTGCTCGCTCGTCGACCGAACGAATAACAGCCATTGAATTGCTTGGCTGCATGCCATCAGATGCATCGAGAGCAAGCCTGTTAGAATTAATTTCGCCAGAGCAGCCAGAAGCGATTCAAATCGCCGCGTTGAGCGCTTGTAGCAGTGACAACTCGGACGAAGTTGGGCGGGAATTGGTGTCTCGTTGGCGATCGTTTACAGCCGAAGTCCGTCGCGCTGCTTTGGACATTATGCTTTCACGCGAGGATCGCATTAGAGTACTTTTGGAAACAGCGATCAATTCAAAACTATCGCTGTCCGACGTCGAGCCCAATCGACGGAACATGCTGCTGACTCATCGAAACGAAGCCATTCGCAAACTCGCCAGCCAAGGTTTTAGCTCCGCGAGTAGTCAATCACGACAGGACGTATTACGCGACTACCAAACGGCCTTGAAACTGAGTGGTAACGTGGCTGAAGGCAAAATCGTTTTCAACAAAACGTGTTTCCAATGTCATCAGATCGGCGGTGTAGGCTACGCGATTGGACCGAGCCTTACGTCGGTGGGTCACGCGCCGGAGACATTGTTATTGCACATACTTGATCCCAATCAATTTGTTTTGCCAAACTACATACAATATTCGATCTTGGATAAGAATGGCCAAGTGTCCACGGGACAGATTGCATCTCAGACCTCCACGAGCATTACACTCAGGAAGGATCGCGATCAAACGGTAACGGTTTTGCGAAGCGAAATCGACGAACTCGTATCGACAGGTAAGTCGCTAATGCCAGAGGAGCTTGAAACGGTCATCTCACATCAATCGATGGCCGACCTCTTGGCGTTTTTACAAGCGTCAGCGACAAAGGGTAGCCTCGAACCAGTCGCAGTCCGCGACTTCGGAACCCTCCCCGGCCTCATCGAACCGGTACGGACAGACGCGACTTCAAAGTAAGACTTGCGGTGGCTGTTTCAATGCCATGGCGGAATCCCATGGAATGCCCTTTGACTTTGCTCCCACGGCCCTTTTTAGGAGACTGCTGAAGTAGTGCGTTTTCAGCTAACAATATCAGCCGATGGGCGTTAGCCTGGGCTGTTAAAAATTCGGTATTGACACGGGTTTTTGACAAGTCGTTTTTGTTCCAAAAATATTGCCTTGCCCCCAGTTGGCTTGTCCAACTGGAGCAAAAGTTTGACAGCTAGAATCGATCTTACCCGCTCCCTCGTCCCCAGTCGGCTTGTCCGACTGGAACGCAAGTTTCTTTGGCTAACGAAACTGATTCACCCGTGACGCAAGGTCACGGGGGTCTTTCGATTCAGTCGGTTTCGGCTTTTAGCCTACGAATCTTATTCACCAAGCGGCACAAGGCCGCTGGGGTCTCTCACGGAACATAAATTGCGCAAGCAAGAAACGCCACAATAGCAGTTTTTTAACAGCCC
>JAYTVL010000074.1:0-8013 GCA_043744075.1 Pirellula sp.
GTTTGGCTTCCGTGCTTGCGGGTAAGGTGTTGTAAACTAACAACTTATACGCAGCCGGGGCCACTTTAGTTTGCATTTGCATGAATAATCCGCGCTAGGGGCCTCGACTTCTAGCTTGTCAGTCTGGCCTCCATCGAGACGAGCGGGCTGTTGATTTACTGCGAATTTGTCAAGCAATATCAGCCGCAGGGCGCTAGCCCACGGTTTACGGTAAAGAACCGGACGCTAGCGCGTTGCGGCTAATTAAATCAACAGCCCGCGAGCTCGATGGAGAGCTTAAGTCCACGCCATTCCACCGTAAGAAGCAAGAGACAGTCAAATTCGTCAGATAACTCCCAGGTCTTTTTCGAGTCGGTTCAGCCGCGTTTGCAAATCGTTTACCGTTTCTTTGAGACTCTCGATATCCGACTCCAATTCTTTGATGCGGGTCGATTCCGTGTTCATAGCCGAGTTGGTCGAAGTTTGCCGATTCGGTGCGTTAGCGGGTTCCTCGTCCTCTCGAATCGCGGACAAGCCTGTAGTTACCGATTTGCGAACTTGCTCAAGCTCCCACTCAGGGTATAGATTGTGGGACACAACCTGCCCTCGACCAGGCGGGCTTAGTTCGACTACGAGATTTCGCCGTTTCAGTTCGTTAAACAACTCGGTCATGTGCTGCAGGTCGTTGATGGGTTCCATGCGAGCCGCTCTCGTTCGCAGTTCACCCAACGTCTGCTCACCCCGAAGCAGCAGTTCTGTCATAACGGCTGCTTCAACTTTGCTAATTGCCAGCCAATTGTACGCGTAATGCCGAACCTTGGTATTGCGTCCTAGCCCTTGAACGATGGTTAGAGCGCCGATCGCACGAAGCTCATCGACGATCGATTCGACTTGTTCGCTGCTGTAGTTCGCGATTGGTGCACGATTGGATTTCTGATTGCACCCAGTGCAGAGTCCAGCAAACGTCATAGGGTAAGCATCTGGAGTCGTTTTGGATTTTTCCATCAGCGTTCCGAGAACTCGACGTTGCTTGGCCGTGATCGGCTTCCACTCCGGGGCCGCTTTGGGAGCTTGACCAACCGGTGCAGATGTGGCTTGGCCTTGAGAGATGTCCGTATCGTCCGAGTTCTCCACGATGATCTTTCCTGCAAATTGAGGCGGATTGTGTGTTTAGCTATAGGAATCCTAAGGATAACATCGAATGCCCTCGAACGAAACGCATGGTTGCCATCTCAAAACGAAGAACCGCAGGAGTAAGTACTTCGACCTATTCTGTCCGAATAATTGGAATTGGTTTCGAGTGGTAATGCTGTATCGTGGCAAGGTTACTTTCTGTTCTTTCGCAATACGAGATCTGAAGATGTCCCAAAGCAGTGCAGACATTAAATTGACGCAGTCGGTGATCAACAAGCTAGCGATGAGGGGAATCCGCAGTCCGTGCAAGGTAACGGTAACCGTTGACAAAGGCCTCGCAACTTTGTCGGGGACAGTGACGCAAGCCCATCAAAAGATTGCGGCTTCGTCAGTCGCGTCGAGCACCTCCGGAATCAAGCGGGTAGTGAATCAATTGGTTGTAAAAGCATCGGAGAGAGGTGCAAGATAATTGTTTAGCCTTGCAGCGGCTGGCAGGAATTGTTTAACCCGCAAAGCGGAGGGCGTCCCAATCGGCAGCTGCATTCCTTGCTTCCTCGATCGTGGCTGGAGGCATCGATCGGTTGAACATGAATGGGCTAGGGGTGCTGGGATTTGCAAAATGATATCGAGGCCAAGGCAGGAGAGTTGACGCATCGGTAGGAAGCCATTAAACTTTTTAAGTACATGGTGGTAGTAGCTCAGTTGGTTAGAGCGGCGGATTGTGGTTCCGCAGGTCGGGGGTTCGAGCCCCCTCTATCACCCTGAACAAAAGCCCTGGTTTTTCCTTGAGAATTCCAGGGTTTTTCGTTAACTGGGCACGTTTTCAGACGATTGTTCAATGGCTCGTTTTTTGCAACTAGTTGACAGACTTTGACAAGAAATGACTAAGTTGGTGCAAACACCTGTCTTCGCAAACTCAATTTTTTTAAAACCACGAATAACTCGAATGACACGAATAAAAAAGAAGTCCGCTTCCTAAATTAAGCGATCATCATGTACTCGATGCTGTTACTTGAAAACCGTATGATGCCTCTCTTTTTTTGACACTTCTCGCCGAACGCTACCGCACCCACAAGCTAGTCTCGGGGGATGGTGAGAACAGCGTCCATTTACTCGACGTCAAATCGATTCGATATGCAATCGATAAACACAAAGACCTCGACGGTTTGGCCTGCGATTGTGTTGCTTTCGCGAACGCGGCGGGTGGTTCCATCTTGCTCGGAATTGAAGACGGCCAAAGCTTGCCACCTGCAAATCAAACCATTGATACGCAACTCATTGAAAACATTCGAAAACGTATCCCACAAGTCACTGTCAACGTGCATGTCGTTCCACAGTTGATGGTCGCCACGAACGGTGGGCAGTATGTCGAGATTCGCATTTCTGGTAATCAGCAAAGCATCGCGGCGACGACTGACGGTCGCTACTATTTGCGAGTCTCGGACGAGACGAAGAAGTTGCTGCCGGATGACCTTGGACGGTTGATGGTGGATCGCCATTCGCTGGTTTGGGAACTGAGCTTGGTTCGCCGCGTGCCAGTTTCTAAACACGATCCCGATAAACTGGCGGACTTTGTTAATCAGATCCGAGCATCCGATCGCGTTACTCCTTTCGTCAAAGGGAAAACCGACCGCGAACTGCTCGACCACTACCTGTTTGTGCGAGATGGTTGCTTGACCAATCTTGGCGTGCTGTGGATTGGCCAACGTGAAGATCGCGCGGCACTTCTGCATGCACCCGTTATTCAATGTGTCAAGTTCGACGAGAATGAGCGCAAGGTCGGCAAATGGCTTTGGGATGACTACCAGCGCAATCCGCAAGAACTCATCCAAGCGGTTTGGGACGAGATACCGGACTGGAAGTACAGCGATGAGTTTCCCGCAGGACTGTTTCGTAAAAACGTTCCACATTACGACGAAGTCGTCGTGCGGGAATTGCTGGCAAACGCGCTTGTGCATCGGCCCTATTCTCAGCGTGGCGACATCTTTATCAATCTTTACAACGACCGCTTGGAGATTCACACTCCGGGGCTGCTTCCGATTGGCGTTACGCCACGAAACATTCTCCATACCTCCAGTCAACGGAATCCGCACTTGGCTCGCGTGTTCTATGACTTGAAGTTGATGGAACGTGAGGGTAGTGGGTATGACCGAATGTATGAAGTGCTCCTGGCTAGTGGCAAGAAGCCGCCACTGGTCAGCGAAGGGAACGATCGTGTTGTCGCGACCGTTCGCAAGCACATTGCACGACGTGAGATCGTTGACTTTATGGTCAAGGTCCATCGGAACTTCTATCCCACTCAGAAGGAGCTAATTGCCCTTGGTTTGATCGCACAACATGAGTCGCTAACGGCTATTGAGCTAGCACAGCATCTTGAGCTTCAGAATTCGGATGAACTCCAAACGTGGCTGGGACGACTGCGCAAATGGGCACTTATTCGAACACGCGGTCATACCAAAGCCACGGAGTACTTTGTGGAACCTGACATACTGCGACGTTTGGCGTTTGAGGGAGCAACTACACTGAAGGGGATCGAAAAACATCGGTTGCAAGCCTTGATCCTGCAGGATTTGGGCATCTACAAGGAGGTGAGCATCCGGGACCTGCACGGACGGATCGGCAGCGAGATCCCGCGCCGAAGTATTCAGCGGGAACTTGCCGACATGGTTATTGCCGGGCAACTACACCCCATTGGTATGGGTAGAGGGCGAAAATACAGAATTGCGCCAAACCAAGCCGAATCAAGCGACTCTGGCGCGATTCCGGAGGCATAATAACCGAGCAAGTCGCCATAACTCCCTTTGCAGAAGAGACTTGCGAATGCGACAGGGAAGACTGAATCAGTACAATTCCGGTTCGAAGCGAGTACAAAACCAGCCATGATTACAAATATCAACAGCGAAGACCGGCTGGTTCAAGCAACGTTTGCTGAGCACCTGGAAAATGAACTGGGCTGGGAAGGCGTTTACGCTTGGAACGACGAGACGTTCGGGCCCTCTGGCACCCTGGGCCGCAACGATACGCGCGAGGTTGTGCTGACTCGCGATTTGCGGCGGGCAATCCAGCGACTCAATCCTGAATTGCCGCCGGTTGCTGTGGAAGAGGCAATCAACATGCTTACCCAGCACGATTTTTCACGCTCGCTGCTGGCGCACAATCAGGCGTTTCACGCCTTTTTACGCAACGGTGTGCCGGTCAGCTTCCGCGACGCCACAGGTCAACTGCGTTACGCCCAAGCCCGTGTGATTGACTTCGCCAACGGCTCTGGAGCGGATGGCCAGCCCAGCAACCGCTTTTTGGCAGTGCGAGAGTTAAAGATCACCGGCTTGCGGGCACCGAGCTATAATCGTCGGGCCGATTTGGTCTGCTTCGTCAACGGCCTGCCGCTGGTGTTTATCGAACTCAAAGCAGTTTACAAGAACATTCGCGCCGGCTTCGACGGCAACTTGCGCGACTACCTCGACGAGAACGTGATCGCCCACGCGTTCCATCACAACGCATTCTTAATCGTCAGCAACGGGCATCGCGCCCGCTACGGCTCGATCACCAGCCAGTGGGAGCACTTCTACGAATGGAAACGTCTGGATGAAAAAGACAAGGGAAGCGTCGAAGCGGAAGTGCTGCTCAACGGCATGTTGGCCCACGACCGATTGCTCGATCTGGTCGAGAACTTCGTCCTGTTCGACGCCAGCAAACCGGGCGCGACGCGCAAGGTGGTCGCTCGCAATCATCAGGTGTTGGGCGTGAACGCTGCGGTCGAATCGGTGCAAGGAAAACGAGTTGAAAACCCTTGAGAAGAAAGCGGCGGGCGGCTGTGTTGAGTCAAGGCGATCTGCGGGTGACATGGCTGCGGCGATGTCTCTTGAGCCGGTGGCGGCGTTGCCCAAGCTGCTTGTTGACGATGCCACGGCTGAAGCTGTCGAGATGCAATTGGAGGCCCAAGGTGGGCGGCTGGTTGTTGCTGGTTGTGAGGGCGGGTTGTTTGATGTGATGGCCGGGCGGTATTCCAGTGGCGTTGGCAATCTAGATGCGTTCTTGAAAGGCCATGCCGGCGATGATCTGCGTGTCGATCGAGTAATCCGAGGTTCGATTTTTGTTCCTCGGTGTTGCTTGACGTTGGCGTATGCCGTCCAACCGGATGTTGTTCGATCGATGACCGACAAACCTAGTTTCCGGGGGCGTGGATTGATCGGGCGGTTCATGTATTCGGTACCGGCGAGCCGGCTTGGCTCGAGGTTAATCAATGCTGAGCCCGTGGCGGTGGCGGTTGCTGCCCGCTATGAAAAACTGGTAAGGCGATTGGCTGCGATCCCTGCGGCTGATGATCCCTGGGTGATCCGATTGAGCTCTGATGCTGGTGGGCGGTTCCATACGTGGCAAGCGGAAGTGGAAACGTGGCTCGGTGACGGTGGGCGATTGTTTGAACTGCCTGATTGGGGTGGCAAGCTATGCGGGCTTAAGCCGAAAGCCGGTTACCCATACCGGTTGCCGTGGCTTTTCTATTCATATGGGTTTCAACGTATGGGAGTTGATTCGATGGCGTGTTTATCAAAAGAGCCTGGGCGTGGTTCGTGGAAGTTGTCTTGGTATAGCGATGCGAAAAAACGGCTATCGATTCGATTGGGAGAGATGCCCAAAAAGACGGCCAAACAATTCCAAGTACGGTTCGAGGAATTGCTAGGCGTTCGGCGTGGCGGTGGTTCTGTGCCACAAGCATTGAGCGAATGGGCTCAAAAACTGGATCCTGATTTACGGGTTAAGCTTGAGGATGTTGGATTGTTGGAGCGTACCCGGCGTTTGACTTTGGGCGGTTTCTGCGATGAGTACAAAGCATCCCGAACGGGCGTTGCCCCGGCTACTGCGGTTCGTGATCGTCAAGTTTGCTCTCTGTTGATCGAACGATTTGGAGCTGATCGGAAGCTAGAATCAATTGGCGTTCGGGATGCGGAAGAATGGCAACAATGGCTAACGACTGACGGGAACAAACGGGACTTAGAGAACAAAGCCCTTCAAGGAAACACTGTGCGACGTAGAACGGGAACGGCCCGCCAAATATTTGCAACGGCGATTCGATGGAAGCTGTTGAGAGAGAATCCGTTTGCTGGATTGGCAACAACGGTTCGAGAAAATAAAGAGCGTCAACAGTTTGTCACCTGGGCAGATGTACAGAAAGTGATCGAGGTTGCCCCTAGCGTTGAATGGGAAGCGTTGATTGCGTTCGTTCGCCTAGTTGGCCCTCGGGTTCCGTCGGAGTTGGTTGGCCTGACGTGGGCGGATGTGGACTTCGTTTCAAAGCGTATCGTGATCAAGAGCCCCAAGACAAAGCACCACGGCGGGGAACATGCGTTGCGATCCTGCCCGATGTTTCCTGAGCTGCTTCCATTCCTTGAAGCGTTGTCGGAGTCGGTTGGCCCGGGTGTTGAGGTTCCGTTGTCTACCCCAGTCTTTCCGGTTGCGTGCGATGCGGGCGTTAATCTTCGGACTGCATTGGCAAGGTTGATTGTGCTGGCTGGTTTGACTCCCTGGCAAAAACTGTTCGTCAATTTGCGATCGAGTAGGGAAACGGAATTGCTAGCTGTGTACCCCGTTGCTGACGTGTGTCGATGGTTCGGCCATTCCCCGGCGGTGGCTGCTCGGTTCTATGCTCAAGCGAGAACGGAAATAGCGGATAGAGCGAGCCAAGAGAGAACATTATTAGAGCCCGAGGAGGGTACTACAGTGGGGACTATTCAGTACCCAGTGGGTACTAAAATGGGCACCATCGGTGCCAATCAAGAGAACAGCAAGAAGCCTCACGAGTGCATTGAAACCCAACAAAAACAAGGGGTTTTGAAGGTTTCCGATGGCGTAGATAGACCTACTGATAGTATCAAAAAGTGGACGATATTGGACTCGAACCAACGACCCCCACGATGTCAACGTGCGAGTCGCTCGACGAAAAACCTGCAAAACACAGGGAAAAACACGCGGATTCCGAACGCTTGCACCAATGCTTGCACCAAATTGCCGAATTGGTTGAACGAGATGGGCTCGAAACGCTGGCCGAAGTGCTGGTGGATTCGCTCGAACCTGGCGCATTGGAACGGCTGTCGAGCGCACTAAGTCGGCGGGTGGCGAAGGGGTGAATGGTGGGTCAAATGGGTTTTCAATCACACTCTTTCTATCTGGTGCTCGGTGTCACCTCTAAAGGCTCCGTTGGAGATGGTGACACAACGGAACTCGACCCGGACTGGGCAGAAACTAACCCATCAAACCAACCAAACCAACCCGACACGGGTCTGCAAACTAAGTTGTCTATCCGTAAGCTACCGGAAGACGGACCAGAACTCCCACCCCATCACTCTCCAGCGTAATATACAACTGCGACGAGATGCGAAAAACGATTGAGATTTGGGGTTAATGATTGGTACGGAGTAGTGGATATGAACGAATCGAAGATTGGAATAACTGAACGTCTAAGACGCGAAGGACGCTGGGATGAAGCGTCTAAATTCAAGGACGAGGTGTTGAAAGAGTTACGCTCAAAAGGCATGAGGCGAGACGAAGCATCAGAAGCTGCGTGGGAGGCAATGGAGCAAGCGTATCCGCCGATAGCTGCCGTGGCAGCGACTGCCGACATGCAAGCGGAAGTAGCGACAGATACGCGAATCCACGGGCTGAGCGAAATTCCCGCTGGCTGGCCGACGCTACCTTCCAATGCATCTCTTCAGGCTGAGGTTAGCTGGGTGCAAGCGAACCGCCTTCGTTGTGTCCGTGAGACGTCGGATCGTGTGGTCGTCGACTTGTTGGAAATGGCAGTCGAAAAAAAGGCCAGTCTGGCAGCCGAAAAGTCGGCCAGTTGATCCGGGGGTGACTTGGGGCCGCCGAGGGGTTCGAGTAGGTGGTTTTCCCACTTACAAG
>JAYTVL010000075.1:0-30878 GCA_043744075.1 Pirellula sp.
GCTGTACGAGCTCTTGACCGGCAGTACTCCGCTAGAGAACACTTCGATTCGTGGCAAGGCATACGGGGAATTGCAGCGAATGATTCGGGAGGAGGAGGCAGAGAAGCCCTCAATGCGTCTGAGCACGCGCGGTGAAGCGACTGCATCCGTGGCCGCCTATCGAAACACAGACGCCAAGCGGCTCGGAGCTCTGCTACGCGGTGAACTCGACTGGATTGTGATGAAGACGTTGGAAAAGAATCGCGATCGACGTTACGAAACGGCCAATGGGCTAGCGGCGGATATCGATCGCTATCTACGTGGCGAAGCGATTTTGGCTCGTCCGCCTTCTGTCGTATACAAGCTGCAGAAGTTTGTCGGGCGCAACAAAGCAGCAGCACTCAGTGGTTTGGCGGTATTGGTTGCTCTCTTGGCGGGAACCGCTGTGGCGACCTGGCAAGCCGTGCGGGCAACTCGAGAGCAACACATCGCCTTGGTCGCTGCCCAAGCAGAAAGGGAGGCCAAAGAAACCTCTCAAACGCGTGAGGCTGAAACCAATGCAGTACTAGATTTTATGGAAAAACAAGTCTTTAACGCAGGAAGACCGGAAGGTAGTGAAGAACTAGGCGACGGAGCAACGTTACGTCGTGTGATTGAAGCCGCTCTGCCATCCTTGGACAAAAGCTTCGATAAGCAACCGTTGATCGCTGCCCGCTTGCGAATGTTGATGGGCTCAGCACTAATGTACGAACAAGCGGATGAATTGGCAGCGAAGGAATTTGAAAAGGCTCTAGCAGTTTACACCCAGCACCTCGGTCCTGACAATCCCGTCACTGCTAGCTGTATGTACCAACTAGGCGGGGCATATTCTCAAGTTGGCCGTACGGCAGATGCGATAAAAATCCGTGAAGAGACTTTGGCTATTCGGAAACGCGTGCTCGGCCTCGACCATCCCGATACCGCACGAAGTATGCTTGCACTCGCCAACGCATACAATTTTCACTCGCGTCCAGCAGAAGCGTGGAAACTGGAAACGCATGCCCTAGAGATTCTGACGGCCAAACTCGGACCGAATCATCCCGAGACGATTCGAGTTGCGCGTAGCCAAGCTTTCTGGCTCAGCAGAGCGAACAAACATGAAGAGGCAATTGCCATTTTAGAACGCATCGTTGCGGCAGAACAAACAAAATCTTCGAGCGACAGCGTTTCCAAGCTTACGACGCTGTTACATCTCGCACGAGAATATGAGGAAACGAACCGAGAGGATGAGGCACTTCGAATCAACGAAGATATCGTCTCGCGATCCACCCAAGCGAGTGGAAAGGACCACGCTTCTACGGTTGGTTATAGAATGAGCTTGGCCCGTCTTTACGCGCGGCTTGGTCGATTTCAGGACGCCCTTCGTATAGACGAAGAGTCGCTTACTCTTGCAAAAGCCAAATACGGGGTGACCCACCGATTGACGATTGCAAGTATGTCCAGAGTAGCCGAACAGCTATTTCAACTCGGCCGCGATACAGAGGGGATGGCGATTGCCAATGAAGTGCTTCAACGCCCAGAGTTATCGAAATGGCATCAATGGTTCTTACCAGCGTTGATGAAGCACTATGCGAAGATCAACGACGTCGATGCATGCCGGCAGACTGCCGAGAAATGGGAAACCGAGATCCGCAAGGATAGCAACAGAGGCTTGTATAACGCAGCTTGCAATCGAGCTTTGATTGCTTCGGTGTTCAAGTCGAATACTAGCTCTGATGCACTACGACTCGCCAATGAAGAAGCGGACCGTGCGATGGCCTGGTTGAAAAAAGCAGTTGCAGCAGGCTATGATAGGATCTCGAACATGGAGCAGGACCACGACCTCGACGTACTGCGGGAGCGAGCAGATTTTCAAATGCTTCTAGCTGAATTAAAAAAGAATCCCTCGATCATTGGATCGAATCCTTAAAGATACCAGGCATGACCAACGTCACTCGCATCCTATCGCAAATTGAATCCGGAGATCCGTCGGCAGCCGCGCAATTGCTTCCGTTGGTTTACGATGAGTTACGGAAGCTTGCCATGGCTCGCTTAGCGCACGAGCCACAGGGGCAGTCGATGCAAGCGACGATGTTGGTGCATGATGCTTACTTGCGATTGGTGGATGTGACTGAGCAAACCAAGTGGAACGGTAGCGGACACTTCTTTGGTGCAGCCGCTGAAGCGATGCGACGAATTCTCGTGGAGCATGCTCGTCGCAAACGCAGCGAAAAACATGGCGGTGCTTTACAACGCGTCGAACTGGATGGTGCCAATCCGCAGATCCCAACTCGCCACGAGGATTTGTTGGCCCGTGACGAAGCTCTTTGCCGACTTGAAAAGCAATGGCCGGAAAAAACCCAACTCGTCAAACTTCGCTACTTCGCAGGATTCACAGTACTCGAGGCAGCGTCTGCGCTGGGGATCTCTCAGGCAACAGCGGAGCGTTATTGGAGTTTCTGCAAATCCTGGCTGTTTTCGGAATTGTAATAAGTTGGTTCCCGGCCCAAGTTGTTGTCGTGCAGTTTATTAGTTATTGTCACGCGGGCTAGTTGTTGGAATCGCTGTGGATTTGGAACATCACGCGGAGCGTGATGGGTACTTTTCATAGTACTCATCACGCTGGATTTGGTAACGTTGTATTCTTTTTCTTGCAATTGTTCTTAACTTTGGGTACCATCGACTCGCTTCAACTGAGGATAGAGCTCTGGTGAGCACTAACTCGAGCGCCGTTGAAGTCGAGAAGTAAGCCAGGGGTTGCTAAAACGGGGGAACCAAAAACGGTAACGCAGGGACCGACGAAGTGCAGTTTTCGAAATCCATGAATGATCTCTCGAAAGATGCGAACTGCGCGGACAAGCTCTTTGAATGATCCATAGGGGCTTTGGGGCTAGTGCTTTGTCCATCTTAGAAATTGGGGTTTGTGCTTGCGTGGCACGGGCGTCTCGCCCGTGATTTCATGGGCGAGACGCCCATGCCACTTTTGGAAGGAGACTAAAACTTAATGTGGATGAAGCACTCGTTAGATTTCTTTCTCGGACGGGACGACGAACGGCTTGCGATATTCCCGTGTTAGGAGCTTGTTCGCCGCCGCATTGTCAACAAATGATTCCGTCGCGTTGTCGATTTTCAGCAACGGGCCAACTATCAATTTGCCCTTTTGCAGGTCGACCTTGTTTGACGCTAAGTGGTCGGTCATACGATGAAACGTCTTCAGAACATCCGAGTGCAAGTTGGCTTGTTCCAGCTGTTTGGTGATTTCATCTGGCGTACGCTGTTCGCCTAAACGGTACGAAATGTTGCCCACGTGGCAAAGCCCGCTTGACTGATGGCCTTCCAGTATTTCTGCTTTTTGATCTTCACGTTTTCGGCTTCGTACGCACTCGATAAAGTTGGCAAAGTGATTGACGCTTGGCCCGTCGAACTTTCGAACCAACTTGCCATCCAGGTCAAACAGAGAATCTTCTGCAATAAAGCCCTCGCTTCCGTGAATAACATGACCAGCCTTGAATTTTTCGCTAAACTGATCCGTCTTCAAACCTCGAACTTCTTGAATGATCGTCTTGGAACCAAAGGTGTGAACGACCATTTGCGTATTGGGCGTTTCGCCAGCATCTTCATATCCAACGCGACCGCCTAGGCTCAGCACCGAATCACCAAGTCCCTCGAGTCCGACCAGCCACCGACAAATATCGACATAGTGGATATTGTTGTTTCCGAGTTCGCCGCAACCGGTGTCCCAAACCCAATGCCAATCGTAATGTAGCTTTGGACGTGTTGGGTTCAACTGAGTGCCAGGCCCGAGCCAAAGATTGAAGTCGACATAATTTGGGATTTCACATTTCCCCGCAGCACCGATGCTACCGCGAGGTCCGTAGACAATGCTTCGAATCAGTGAAATCGTCCCGAGTTTGCCGTCCCGAATGTATTGAGCAGCAGCAGCAAGATCTCCTCGTGATCGATTTTGAGTTCCGCCTTGGCAGATCCGACCTGTTTTGCGAGCGACTTGTACCATGCGCCTTCCCTCGCTTACGTTGTGGCTGACAGGCTTTTCAACATAAACGTCTTTCCCCGCCTGCATTGCCCAAATCGCCGCCAGCGCATGCCAATGATTCGGAGCTGCAACGGAAACGGTATCGATCGATTTGTCGTCATAAATACGGCGAAGGTCTTGGACTACTTGCGGTCGTTTGCCCTGAGCATTCTCAACGGCGGTCGCAAGTTCATCCGCTAGTTGGCTGTCAGGATCGCACACATAAGCTACCTCAACTCCCTTCATCCTTCCAAATTCAGCGGCGTGAACCTTGCCTCGAATTTTACATCCGATCACGGCATGTCGGATCGTGGCGTTGGGTGATTTACTACCCACCTCCTGCGCTTCAACTGGACTAGCGCCAGCGCCAGCAGATGCTGCGAGTGCTGTATAGATCATCGACTCTTCAAGAAAGCTACGACGGGATGTTTTACGCATGTTTGAAATCCAAAAGTTAGGAGGGGTGTAGTTGTTTCTAAGCTTGTACGGTACGGCAGGCTTTACTTGCTAGGAGTAATGTTGATGAAGGTATATTGTGAATGTAGTGATTGGCGATGCAGTTTGTCAACCAAAGCGAAAGTCTACGGCGTCTCTGCGTTGCGATCGAGGCGACTGAATAGATCGCCGATGTTGATTTGCCAGCCTGGTAGAACGTTGCCAGCATCCAAGTTCTGTCCCTCGGACACCACAGTGGCGTCTTGAGTCGTTCGAAATACAGTGACGGTTCGCGATCGATGATCGACCATCCATAACAACTCGACACCGGCATGAAAGTACTCGCGTCGTTTACGAGACATCTCTCCGTATGTATTTCCGACGCTGATTACTTCAATCACAAAATTGGGAACAAGATCGGGTACAGGCTCCTCAGGAATCCGACCGCCGGGCATCCTTGACCAAGCAACGAATGCTACGTCGGGGCCTCGCACTGTGTCGCCAAAGAGACGCATCAAACCGTCCGGACCGGTTGCAACACCAATACGATGCTGGTCCAGATAGTTATTAAGCCATTGCAAAAGAATCCCCGTTAGAAGCGACTCCTGCCATCCCATAGCTTTCTCCACCAACGTGCCGTCGACCAATTCAAAAAGTCGCCGTTCGACGTTGCGTAGCCTGACAACGTCCTCGACGGTTGCAGCCCCTGGCGCAGGTTCGCTCCTAACCCGGGCTGCTGGTACATTGCCAAGGTCAGTCAATCGGTCTTCCCAAGTAGTTGCTAGCGCAATGCTCATGGTTTCATCTCTATTGTGTTAACGATAAATTTGTAGACATCGATCACAACATGGGCCGCAAAACCGTGGGCCCTTCGGCTAATCAGCCGCAACGCGCTAGCGTCCGGTTCAGCCCGACTTATGATCGACGCCAATTTGTATTGTATCGCGGAAGCATCGCGAACGCCACTTTGTTTGATCGAATGGCATACAATACAAATCTGTCATCACGAAAATGCAACGTGACATGCGATGGTGACGCAGGCTGGGAACAGTTGAGGACAACTGTTCTACTATACTGTGCGTTGAAAGCAACATCTGACAGCTTCACGACTGAAAGTAGAAATCATGCAAAATTGGACTCTTGTTTTATTGACGCTGCCCTTGGTCGGTAGTACGTATTTCCTGGACGGGTTGTTGATTGCTCAGGAAAACAAGGGGAACTCTGCCGATGTGCGAGGTAGTACTACGAATGCACACCCTGTCCGGACGGAAAATGACAAGCAAGGAGCCACGGACTGGCAATTGACGCGTGTACGGTTGGATAAGAACCTCGGATTTCGGTCGCCTTGGATCGAAGGCTATTGTTCGAAACAAAGCGTTGCGTCTGGGGAAAAACTCGACATCATGGTATCAACCAATCCAGCTAAAAAATTCAAAATCGAGATTTTTCGAACCGGCTATTACGGAGGGCGAGGCGCTCGATTGATGACGACTCTTGGGCCGCTTGAGGGGCGCTCGCAGAATACGCCGGAGACGGTTGGAGAACGTCGACTTGTCGAATGTCACTGGGAACCGTCGGCTTCGATCGTCATTCCGAGCGATTGGCTAAGCGGTGTTTATCTGGGGCGATTGACGACGATGGATGACCAGCGACCGTACGACTATTGGCAAAGCTACATAGTATTTGTTGTGCGCGATGATCGACAGGCGGATATTCTGTTTCAAGTCAGCGATAATACTTGGCAGGCGTACAATCGCTGGCCGGTAGACACCTCCGTCTACTTGCACCCTAAGGGCAATCAGGGACCTTGGGCAGACGTTAGCTTCGATCGTCCCTACAGCAAGTATGCTCAAATCTACGAGAATCCGCAATCGATCGGATCTGGCGAATGGTTGTGTTTCGAGTTCCCATTTGCATATTGGCTTGAACAGCAGGGCTACGATGTATCCTATTGTTCGAACAGTGACATGCTCTCGCCGGACCGAGGTCTCAAGTGCAAGGCCATGCTGAGCGTCGGCCACGACGAGTATTGGGATATTCGTCAGTACGAAAGCGTGGTCAAGATGCGAGATGCTGGCGTCGATTTACTCTTCTTTTCTGGCAATTCAGTGTGTTGGGTTTCGCCATTTCGAGACAGTTACGATGGCCGAAAGAATCGAATTATTTTTCGCGGTGGGCCATATGGAGGCGACTATAAGTTTGCGGTCGATCGAGAGCGTGATAACGGCCCATTTCCACATCGAGGTCCTGATGAAGGATTTCTTATGGGCTCGCGCAACGTTGACCCTGTCAACGGAGGCGGAGACTGGACGGTTTCCCTGCCGGATCATTGGATGTTTGAGGGAACTGGCATGAAGAAAGGTGGAGGCATACCGGGCCTTGTTGGATGGGAATATCATGGCGACCCGCCAAAGATCCAAGGCCTTGAGGTGGTCGCATCGGGGACTGCATTGCAAGGGGGCGTGAATCCGCAACAGTGGACAGCTACGATTTATCCAGGACCAAAAGACAATTTTGTTTTTAATGCGTCGACCATTTTCTGGTGCCAAGGACTGTCGAGTCCGCCAGGGCACATGCTTCCATGGTCGCATTGGTCGCGCCCGCATGGCCCTGACGCTCGAGTCCAGCGTATGACTCGCAACCTGCTCGATCACGCAATCAAGTAACATGTTGAAAGCCACCGAAGCCAGTGCAAAGTTGAAAAGTCTCGCCTCACCCGACGTGGCAGCATCGTCGGCTCGTTTCTTTAAGACCGGTCCTGGTGAATATGGTGAGGGAGATACTTTCATTGGTGTTCGCGTCCCGATGCTTCGAAAACTGGCCAAAGAATACCGCGATTTGCAACTATCTGAAATCGAAAGCCTCCTTCAGTCGCCGGTTCATGAAGAACGAATGCTCGCCTTGCTGGTCCTCGTGCAGAGCTTAACCAAGTGTAGCAACGATCATCGCAAAACCGCCTACAACTTTTACTTAAAAAACACGCGGCACATCAATAACTGGGACCTTGTTGACACCTCGGCTCCCTCAATCGTCGGTGGTTATCTCAGGGACAAGCCTCGCAAACCCTTGATCCGGCTGGCAAAATCGCCAAGTCTATGGGAGCGACGGATTGCAATTGTTGCTACTCAGCACTTCATCCGGCTCAATGAGTTCGACGATACGCTTGCGATCAGTCGCCTTTTGCTCAATGACAGTGAAGACCTTATTCACAAGGCATCGGGCTGGATGCTGCGAGAAGTCGGCGAGCGAGACGAACAGGCGCTCGTTGCGTTCCTGAATGAACATGCGGCGGTGATGCCACGAACAATGCTAAGGTACGCAATCGAGCACTTTCCGCCAGAACGACGGCAAGCATACCTTGGCGAGCAACGACAAATGAAAAGCAAGCGAACAGGAACTTAATATGGTAAAGGATTCTCAAGGCATCTTATGGTTTATTGCATCGCTTTGGATTGTTTATCTTGTCGATTTGTTTTTGCCGATTGACTTCAACTCCTACGGACTTGAACCGAGGACTTTACATGGATTGATCGGGATTCCGTTGATGCCGTTCCTTCACGGCAGCTGGGGCCATTTGTTAGGCAACACCATTCCGCTTTGTATCTTGCTCTTTATTTTGCTCAGTTCGCGACGCGACTATTTGGAAGTGATCGTGAGCATTGTAATCCTTGGCGGATTATTGCTGTGGTGTTTTGGACGAAGCGCAGAACATGTTGGTGCAAGCGGGCTTGTTTACGGCCTTGTTGCCTTCTTGATCGCAAGCGGCTTCGCGGAGCGCAAACCGGTTTCTATTCTGGTTGCTTTGTTAGTTGGATTCCTGTACGGAACGACATTGCTGTGGGGTGTATTACCGACTGCGGGAAAGTATGTTTCGTGGGATGGCCATTTGTTCGGTGCCATAGCGGGCGCGGGAACTGCGTTCGTGATTGGGAAGAAATCGGAGACAGACGAGTTATCCGGGCCGTAGTGTTGTCAGTTGTCAGTAGTCAGTAGTCAAATCTCAGATTTCAAATTTCAAATACAACACACTCGCGACACTAAGAGCTCGTTTCCTCGTCTGACGCTTTTCGAACACTGTCAACTGACAACTGACAACCGACAGCTGACAACTGACTAGACCGCGAGAGTTTTGGATTCTCGATGTAGGCAAGAACTAGGGCGATATCGGCAGGCGTGATTCCGCTGATCCGGCCGGCTTGATCCAAGTTGATAGGACGGATGCGGCTAAACTTTTGTCTGGCCTCAGTTCGCATGCTCGTTATCGACTCGTAGCTGAAGTTCTTTGGAATTAATTTGTCCGCCATCCGGTTTTGCCGATCCACTTGGATCTGTTGGCGCGCGATGTAGCCGGAGTATTTGATGTCAAACTCGACTTGTTGCGCAACCTCAGCAGAATACTGGCTCAGCGATTCGGGAAACATGCCGACCAAGTCGGTCCAAAGCACTTCAGGTCGACGCAAATGTTTGTCTGCAGGCGTGTATTCCACGCGAAGCTGAGATAGTAACTTGGTAGCGGATTCAATCGCAGCCAACTTCTTGCTGAATCGTTCGTATCGGACATCATCGACTAGGCCAAGCGAATGCCCCAACTCAGTCAAACGTCGATCCGCATTGTCTTGCCGCAACATCATGCGGTATTCGGCTCGACTCGTGAACATGCGATAGGGTTCGTCGACACCACACGTAACGAGATCGTCAGCCAATACGCCCATGTATGCCATCTCTCGTCCGAGCACCAATCCGTCCTTGCCTTGCAAACGCAATGCGGCACTCGCACCCGCAATCAATCCTTGTGCGCCTGCCTCTTCGTAGCCGGTTGTTCCGTTGAGTTGTCCAGCAAAGAAAAGGCCTTCGACACTTTTCGTTTCAAACCAAGGTTGCAACTGATCCGGCGGACAGAAGTCGTATTCGACCGCATATCCATAACGCATGATTTGAGCGTTTTCTAGACCTGGAATCAAACGCATCATTTGGTCTTGAACGTCGCGTGGCAGCGAAGTAGAGATACCATTGACGTAGACTTCAAGCGTATTGTGTCCCTCAGGCTCCAAGAATAGTTGGTGCCGGTTTCTTTCTGCGAAGCGAACGACTTTGTCCTCGATCGAGGGGCAATAGCGGGGCCCGGTCGATTGGATCTGGCCGGTGTACATCGGAGCGCGATGTAAATTTGCACGTATCAACTCATGCACTGCGTCGTTGGTATAGGTTATCCAGCACGGTACTTGCGGACTTGGGAGGGAATCGGTCATGTACGAGAATGGCTGTGGGGACTCGTCGCCCGGCTGCACTTGAGTTTTCGAATAGTCAATCGTTCGTCCATTGAGGCGTGCAGGAGTCCCTGTTTTGAATCGCTGAACGCGGAAGCCCAATCGAAGAAGTGCTTGGCTGATACCCGACGTTGTCCCTTCGCCAGCGCGACCGCCCGCCGTTTTCGCTTCGCCGGTATGCATGATCGCTTGAAGGAAGGTTCCAGTCGTAAGGACGACGGCCTTAGCGTGGTAGTCAGCATCACCTCTGACTCGAACTCCCACGATCCGTTCTTGTCCGTCGACGGTCTCGGTCAATATGTCTTCGACAAGTTCCTGTCGCAAATCGAGGTTGGGTGTTTCTTCGATTCGGCGTTTGATTTCGAATTGGTAGGCTTTCTTGTCCGCTTGGGCGCGAGGGGAGTGCATGGCAGGTCCCTTGCGACTATTGAGCAGTCGGAATTGGATGCCGGTCCTGTCGATCGTTTCGCCCATGAGGCCGCCGAGTGCATCGATTTCACGTACGATTTGGCCTTTGGCAACACCGCCGATTGCGGGATTGCAGCTCATTTGGCCAACGGTGTCGAGATTGCCAGTTAACAAAGCGACACGCGCGCCCAGTCGGGCAGCTGCGGAGGCCGCTTCGGTTCCTGCATGTCCGGCTCCGACGACGATTACGTCATAGTCGTATCGATTGATTCCCAATTAATTCATCCCAAAAAGTTACCGAGTAAGTCCTGCCTGTCGGGCAAGACGCTGAAGTAGGTCCTGCCTGCCGGGCAGGACAACAGCCGAAAAGTCCCGCCCGGCAGGACCTACTAGGCAGGAATTACTTATCGTATCAGTAGAACCGCTAATTGGCGAGGAACTTACTCCAAAGGTCGCTGACCGCGAGCTTTTCTTTCGCGATTGAGTAAAACAAAAGCAGGCGGATGCCTTTTTAGAAGCTTTACTAGTTGCGAAGAAGTCGTCCCAAGAATCGTTGCAACTTGGCTAATACTCCAATCACAAACGGACAAAAGGCCAATAATTTCAGCAAGAATAGTTGGCCAATCGCTATTCGATTCGGCGATATCGATTCGCCCATTGCGGCAATACTCTTGCCATGTTTTGGAACAAACTTGCTCGTTTGCTGGAGCTGTAGATTTTGAGTCTGAAACTTCCGTGGCTGGCGTTGGACGAAGCTCGACGGCAAGTTTACAGCGCAACCGTTGCACAGCGACTTTGCGATTCTCGTTTTGAGTTCTGCACTCGCTCGCAGCGGCGATGATGCCTGCCGCGATGAATTCAATTTGAACACTTGTCTCGACCTTGTTGCGGTTCTGTCCGCCTGGTCCGCTGGCTCTGGAAAAAGATAGCTTACACTGGGCAAGCAATTGCTCTTCGCTCCAGCTGGCTGGATGGGACTGGCCTGTAGTCTTGTTATGATTTATCGGTAACCTCGAATAACTCGGCAGTGATTCAGTAGGTCCTGCCTGCCGGGCAGGACTTCATTCGCAAGTCCCGCCCGGCAGGCGGGACCTACTCGGAATCGCGGCCAGCGGTGGATTTTGGACATTATTTCGGATAGCGTGCCAGAAGGGAAGCACGAATTGTTCCTGTTAGATAGTCTTCCTGAAGTTTCTGAATGGCAATGAGACGCCGTTGGGCGTCACGAACAATCTGACGTTCGAAATACCATTTCAACGGTGGGTAGTATTGAACAATATAGCTACCTGAGTTAATTCGCAATTTCTCGAGGCGCACAGTTGCGTACTTGCGTGTTTCTTGCTGCGCCGCAGTCATTTCATTTGACGGAGATGGGATTAGACTCCTGAAAACATCAGGTCCACCTATTGATTCGACACTTTGAACTTTCATTTCAAGGAGCAAGTACATCGCAACATTTCTCGAAGCATGGGTCTGCAACGGAAAGTCCTGGAGAGCAATCTCCTGAAGCTCACGGTTTAGATGCCAAAGCCGAAGTCCGGACTCGGTATCGCTAACTTTGGATTCGAAAGCGACCGTCGCTAATGCTGCAGTTCGAGCGATTAAGTTTTCTAACTGCACAACGAAACGTTTTGGGTCTTCGTAGTGCTTTCGAGGTCCGCCAATCGTTGCCTCCAGTTTTGTCATCAGTGGCTTTACTACGTCCATCAGCATGTCATCCGGTAATTTTCGGCGTGTCTCTAGACCGATCTTGACATAGCTGAGCGCATCACTTGCCGAATCTGCAACCCCTTGCATACCAAGCCCCCTTGTCGAAGAGAGGATACTCATGCGTGGCAATGTATCCGTCAGTAGCGGTTCGTCCAGCGAAAGCAGATCTGGAACGTCAAAAGCGTTATTGCGATTGGGCTCACCTTGGGCCAACGGTATATTGGCTTTCGAACCGTTCTCGGCTAGCGCCTCAAGCTCAATTTTCGGGATCAACAGAAATCCAAACGTACAAGCAATGAAGATTGGTGAACACAGTGCAGTCATCGAAATCCACAAAAAATGTGGTTCGAGCCTTGGACTGTCGAATACGAGCCACCGTCGCGAAAGACCGAAGATTGCAACCAGAAGTGCACACGAAGCAATTGGCGAGTAGCACAAGACAATCTCTTCAAACGAATTAATCAGTGGACCGTTAATCCACACGGCATCGGCTTGCACCATATCCACAATCGAACCTGTAACCGCAAATGCAATGAAGCTAACAATTAATGTGACCGTCACGGCGATCACCGATTTGCGAAAGCACATCGAGGAAAGTCCGCCAATGAGGAAGGCAATGGGACATAGCCACACAGACAACGCAATCCCGCCCCTACTGATCGCAAGCAAGTTGCCAAACCAGAATACAAAGGGTAAGGCTACAATTGCTACCGCACCTAATCGGCTAACTACTAATTTCCATGGAACCACGCCTCGATCCGCCAGGAATCGGAATCGGGACAATGTTTGATCCCCTTCGAATACGGTGATTCCAAATATACCCGCAGCTATGATCGCAACGGCCATTGGAGGTATTGGCGTAACGACTAACAACAAGAACGCAACAACGAAAACGAGCATTCTCAACCAAAACGAATTCGCCCAAGAATGCCTGAGCATCATTCGCCATTCGCTGGGCGCACTTCCTGCTGCGAATTGATACGTCATCACACTGCTCGATAATGTTGATAAGCTCGAAGTGCGCCAGAAAGTCATCGTCGCTTGCTGGCCAATGCCCCACCGCCATCGAAATGCGGCAACCATCAGGGCAAAACCAACAAGTAGAACGGCACTAAAAAATATCGCATAAGCGATTGTGCCGGCCTGATCTCCGTTCGCACCCCATCGAATCAATGTCGGAGTTGCATTGATAACGAACCAAGTCCCGATAGCAATTTGAACAATCATGATCGCGATTCCTGCAACGACTAAGGCTGTGAGCGTTTCTCGGAGTAACACTGTTGCAAGAAAACAAAACACAATGACTTCGAAAAAAATTACGATCGTCATCGACGAAACATAGAAAATGTCTAGTGTTTCCGTTGAAGTCGGAGGGATTGGAAGCCGGCGTGTTATCACAAGCATTACTGGAATGATCGCTAGCAGAAGGGATGCGAAAAACGAACCCAGTGTCGATACAAAAAGCTTGCTGCCAAGTGCTTGCCACCAAGATATAGGTAAACTGCTTGACCAAGCCCAAGTGCCAGTTTGTCGTTCATGGCCAATTAACATTCCGCTGCACCCGAGTGCTAACAATATCGGCCCTGTGCATGCAAAAGTGACTGTGCCTCCGAAGAGTGCAGACCGAGCATTCTCGGTTTGAAGAATGCTCGCCGAAAACAGAAATATTAATTGCACTCCCAAAATGCCAATCAATACGGCTAGAAATGTTGGTTTGACCTGTTGGAAGTCTTTCCAAAGAAGTGATTGCCAAAGCGATGGCCTTGTTTGATGTGCTAAATCCATCATGCCACCTCCGATTTGTTCGATTTCACTGCTGGTTGACCTTTTCGGTCGCTTGACTGAACGTCCTCGAATGGCTGCGTGAACCCTAGATACAACTCCTCCAAGTTAGGTCGCATCGCCTTGATCTCGAATAAATTGGCATGCTGCACCAGTGCGTTCTCAATCGCTGGCGTGAAGCCTCGAACCATCATGTGCATCGTCCGGCCCGTTTGCGTCCTATGCAGAACTTGCAACTCGTCCATCTCATTAGGCAATGCTAGCAGCGGGTCCCGCAACGACACGTCGAGAATGGTCACACTGTTTTTGAGCTCATCGAGCGGAGCAACGATTTGCAATTGCCCTTGGTGCAAAATAGCTACCCAATCTGCCACCCGTTCCACTTCGTGAATTTGGTGTGAACTAAGAAAAACGGTCTGGCCAGCCGCTGCTCGATCGATCATGCTTTCCAAGAACGATCGCCGAACAAGCGGATCAAGGCCGGACGTGGGCTCGTCGAGAATCAGCAAATCAGGATCAAACGACATCGCCAGGGACAACGCCACCTTGGCCCGCATTCCTTTCGATAAATCTCGGATCTTCGCGTCCGGAGGCAATTGAAATTCACGGAGCAAATTAGCGTAAGTTTTTAAGAACCCCTCGGGATAAAAACCCGATGCATACCAGCCAGCCTGCGCGACCGTCATCCATTCGTAGAGCCCGGGCGCATCGGAAACGTAGCCAACCTGCCTCCTAATTTCGAGTGGCTTCTTGGATGGATCTAGTCCGCAAACCGAAATGTTGCCGTTGCTGAGTCGGGTGTAGCCGAGCATACTGCGGATCAAAGTGGATTTCCCGGCTCCGTTTTCGCCCAGCAAAGCGAAGACGACCCCGGCTGGAACTTTCAACGATACGTTGTTCAGCACGGTGCGACTGCCAAAGCGTTTGCTCACATTATTGACACGGATCAATTCGCTCATGATGGTTTTTCTCCCGTTCGGATTGCGTTTTTGAGTCCCTTTTCAAACATGGTTCGCAAGCGGTCTTCGTCCAGTCCACCTCGCAGAGCTTCATCGAGTACCGCCTCAAGACGCTCTGCAAGAATTTGCTGCCGATCCGCAACACATTGTTTTTTCGCCCCTTCGCAGACAGCTACTCCACGACCGCGAAGCGATTGAAGCACTTCTTCGTTTTGAAGTTGAAAATAAGCTCGCTGGACAGTGTTTGGGTTCACGGTCAACTGCTTTGCCAGATCCCGTACACTTGGGATAACTTGGCCCGGCACAAGAATCCCTTCTGCGACGGCATATTTGATTTGCCGCACAAGTTGTTCGTAGATTGGAATGCCGTTGTTCGGCTCGATAGAAAGTTGCATTGCCTCCGCCTCTTCTCGGCTCAGTGATTGGATTTCATCAACACCACTCCTCGCTGATCAGCAGTGTTAGTGTGCTAGCGTGATAATACAGCGATCTCAATTTACCGTCAAGTAGTTTTCTTAAAGAATCTTTGAAGAGACATAACTGAGTTGCAAGCGCAAGAATTGAACCGCAAAGGCACTCACTTTGAGCCGCAACGCGCTAGCGTGCGGGCTGGCAGGTGCGGGCTGGGCTGTGCGACAAATAGCAGTTTACGAAAAATGCGTTGATGCGAGTTTTGTTCCGTTCTGCGATCTGGATTTTGAGGTTGGTCGGGGGCTTGTCCCCCGCCAACCTTGTTTTGGCGTACTAACGGCTGGCACTTGCGAATCGACCCGTTCCCTCGGCTTTGCCCGCCTCTGGCGGGCAAAGCCGAGGGGAACGGGAGTTGGGACGCCCAATTGTAGTAGTACGCCAAAACGCGTCCGTCGGGGGCAAGCCCCGAACGGATGGGCTAGCGATAATGTCTAACACTAATGTTGTTCGGAACAAAAAAGACTCGATATAAATCAGAAAGAAATATCCAAACTGCTATTTGTCGCACAACCCAGGTGCGGGCTGGAAGGCTAGGAATCGCTTGCGATCAGCGAGATGTGTCCTTTTTGGGAGTCTTTTTCGGGGGCAAGTAGCTTTTCCAGCGACTATTAATACTTGAAAGTGATGGAACACGCTGGATTGGTACGGAATTTGATGTAAATCTAGAGACTCCTTTTGCCAGTAAGTCATTTTGGCAAAAGTGTGTGGACCCAAACCGTTTTTCGTGGAGCAAACTAAGATGAGCCGAACTTTTAATTCTTGGAAACCGTTTATTTTGATGATGATTCTTGGCGGGCCGGTGGGGTATTGGCTCCTTTCGAACCCATCTGCCCCGCCGACTGCGGTTTATGCCCAACAGATTGCGGACGCCCAACAAGCCCGTAGTGGGCTTGGTAATCCAGTAGGCCTAGCAAGTGCAGATCAATTGTCAAAAGTTTTTCGTGACGTTTCCAAGTCGCTTCGCCCGTCCGTTGTTAGCATAAAAAACGTGGTTGAGCGGTCATCGACCAAGTCGCGCGGTTCACGTTCGCGTGGTTTACCTCCTGGATTTGAACAGTTCTTTGGAGGGCCAATTGACGGTTTCAATTTAGACGGAGACGATGGCCTGGAATTGCCAAACGGCCGAGTTGAGAAAGGTCTCGGATCTGGCATCATCGTCCGAAACGATGGTTATATTTTGACCAACAATCACGTGGTAGCTGGCGCAAGCATACTCGAGGTCGAGCTCAGCGACGAACGGAAGTTTGATGCAAAAGTCATCGGTACAGACGAAGGTACAGATTTGGCGTTACTAAAAATCGAGGCAACTGGGCTTGTTGCCGCAACACTCGGGAGCTCGGAAAGAATGGAAGTCGGTGACTGGGTCATTGCAATTGGAAGCCCTTTCGGGCTCACTCAAACCGTGACTACAGGCATTGTGAGTGCGAAGAACCGAACAGATCAAGGCATTACGGCATATGAAAACTTTATACAGACCGATGCAGCCATCAATCCGGGGAATAGCGGTGGCCCGTTGCTCAACTTGCACGGCGAAGTCATTGGTATCAATACTGCAATTGCGTCGCGCAGCGGAGGCTATAGTGGAATTTGCTTTGCCGTGCCGAGCGACACTGCAAAACGCGTCTTGGACGACTTGATTAGTAAGGGCAAGGTCTCCCGTGGTTTAATTGGAATCAACATGGAGACTCTGACGCCCGAAGTGGCAGAAAAACTTTCTCTTTCGTCCGGTACTCGCGGTGTATTGGTGAATTCGGTCGTAAAAGGTATGCCTGCTTTCAATGCAGGGTTAAAAGAGGGAGACGTTATCACCGCTGTCAACGGCACTGCCATCACTTCTAACTCAGGCATGTTAAGACTTATCGGTGATACAAAACCTGGGACTCAAATCCAAGTTTCATTCTTGCGAGATCGGAAACAGTCTGAAGTCAGTTTGACTGTCGGCGAAAGGGATGAACAGGCCCTAGCAGCTGCGAGCACGATATCCCTCGATGTACTCGGAGTTACAGTCGGGAAAGTTTCGGAAGAAACGATGGATGAATTGGGGCTGCAGCCTGGAGAAGGGGTCGAAGTCAAGGGAGTGAATCGCAGAAGCCCAATGGCTGCTACGATTCCTCCAGGGGTTGTCATTCTGTCCGTGAATGGCAAGAAAATTTCAAAGCCAAATGACTTCGCCGAAGCCATGCAAGCTGCCAGCAAGACGGGTTTGATAAGAATGATCATTCGCGATAGCGAATCCGACAAATCTGTCCAGTTTCGAATGAGGTAAGACTTCGGCTTTCTTGGTTCGATGTCTATCGAGCCTGGGGTGCTAATCACTGGGGGGCGAGAATTACGTTCACGTCGATTTTGATTTGGCAAGGAAGTCACATGGACATTCCCTCCCTTCCGCGCAGTCGGCTTCCGGGATTAGTTTGTCGACGATGACCGTGCCTCCTCACTACCCTCAAAAACAGCTAATTCTTCATTTAGCCTTGCTATCAGTTTTCGAATCCCAGCCTTCGTGAAACCCTTTTCCCCAATTGGATGGTCCTTCTGCAAATTGGCGAGTCGATTCTGCAAATCAATCAATTCGATCTGCGCTTTTTCGTATTCGGTAGTCGTCGTTATCACAATTCAACCTCCACAAGTCCTTTTCGTCTCCCGTCGGATTCACGGGTTCGACTAAAGAATTCTAACCAATCTTCCCAATGCCACACGCCATCGACGGGATGCAATCTCTGCGGAAGCATGTCATGGGGAGTGCCATCCTCTTGCGGCACGTTTACCTCGATCATTCTAGAAAGCGTGGTTTCAAGTCGCATTGTAGCAATCGCTCAAATTGAAAAAGTAGAGGAATAAGAATTTCTCAAGGGACGATTGTTTAAGTTGACGGGGAGTTACAATGATTTTCCATTCGGCCCGTTAGATTGGTCGATGCGACTCCGGTTAACTGCGGAATTACCCGTCCCGCCTCCCGAAATTGCGCCAAATCAGGCATACTTACAATTCGTCGAGCAAGTTCGCCTTGCAAGAGCCGAATTTCAGCACCAATCCTCCTAGGAGAGCTCATGACCAACACAACTCACTTCGCTCGTGTAATAGCGAGCTTCGCGATGCTGTGCATCGCCACGTCCGTGTTCGCGCAGAATAGCCCCACTCGCACTAAAGATAATGAACTGACACTTGGGTTATGCCCAGTGATAGGTGGGACCCAAAGACCCGCGACGGAAAGAAATACGGCGGCTGGAGCCTTGTCGAATGGTGACTGGTGGCCAAATCAGTTGAACTTGCAGATACTTCATCAAAATTCGCCCAAGAGTAATCCATTGGGTGAGCACTTTAATTACGCCGAGGAATTTAAGAAACTCGACATAAATGCATTGAAGAAGGACCTTAATACGTTGATGACGACATCGCAGGACTGGTGGCCAGCCGACTATGGCCACTACGGACCGTTATTCATCCGGATGGCTTGGCATAGTGCTGGTACATATCGCGTCGCGGATGGTCGTGGTGGCGCAAGCTCCGGCACGTTACGTTTCGCTCCGCTCAATAGTTGGCCTGACAATGCCAACCTTGATAAGGCCCGTCGGTTGCTCTGGCCGATTAAGCAAAAATATGGCCAGAAAATCTCATGGGCCGACCTAATGATCTTGACTGGCAACGTCGCCCTCGAGTCGATGGGATTTAAAACATTCGGATTCGCTGGAGGGCGCGAAGATGTCTGGGAGCCAGAATTGGATATTTACTGGGGGCCCGAAAGCGAGTGGCTGGGGGACAAGCGATATACCGGCAATCGCAAACTCGAGAATCCTCTTGCTGCCGTTCAGATGGGATTGATCTACGTGAATCCGGAAGGACCGAACGGGAAACCGGATCCGATGGCTTCTGCTAAAGATATTCGGGAAACATTCGGTCGCATGGCGATGAATGACGAGGAAACCGTGGCGCTCATCGCTGGCGGCCATACCTTTGGCAAAGCCCACGGCGCTGCCGATGCCAGCAAGTTCGTCGGTGCCGCTCCCGAGGGAGCCAGCATCGAACAGCAAGGCTTCGGCTGGAAGAATACCTTTCGAAAGGGCAATGCTGGCGATACAATCACTAGCGGCCTGGAAGGGGCTTGGACGTCCACTCCGAAGGCGTGGTCAAACGGATACTTCGATAACTTATTCAATTACGAATGGGAACTGGTGAAGGGCCAAGGCGGTGCGTCGCAATGGACCCCCAAAGCCGCATCTGCGAAGGGGACCGTGCCGGATGCTCACGATCCGTCGAAGCGTCACGCTCCGATCATGTTCACCACCGACCTCGCTCTGAAGATGGACCCAATCTATGGGCCGATTTCAAAACGATTCCATGAGAATCCGGCCGAGTTTGCAAGCGCCTTCGCCAAGGCTTGGTACAAACTGACGCACCGCGACATGGGGCCTCTCTCGCGGTTGCTCGGACCATTGGTTGCTGAGCCTCAGCTGTGGCAAGATCCTGTTCCAGCTGTCGATTACAAATTGATTGGCGATCAGGACATTGATGCTCTTAAGAGCAAGTTGCTCGCATCCGGGCTTTCCATCTCTCAATTGGTTTCAACCGCATGGGCGTCAGCGTCAACATTCCGCGGGACAGACAATCGGGGTGGTGCCAACGGCGCACGCATCCGCCTTGCCCCACAGAAAGACTGGGAGGTCAACAACCCTGCCGAACTGGCAAAGGTATTGACGTCACTCGAAAAAATCCAAACGGATTTCAATAAGTCGCAGACTGGTGGCAAGAAGGTATCCCTCGCAGACTTGATCGTTTTGGGAGGCTGTGCAGCCGTTGAAGCCGCTGCCAAGAAGGCCGGACAAGAAGTGCATGTCGCCTTTACTCCTGGGCGGACGGATGCGTCGCAGGAAAAAACCGATGTGGAATCCTTTGGAGTGCTGAGACCTGCCACAGACGGGTTCCGCAACTACTTTGGAAAGGAGCACGACAGACCGGCGGAAGAGTTGCTCATCGATCGAGCGAACCTACTTACGCTCACTGCTCCTGAGATGACGGTGCTGATCGGCGGCATGCGGGTTTTAAACACCAATACATTATTCCCTCAACTTGGCACGTTCACTAAGCGACCCGAGACGTTGACAAACGATTTCTTCGTCAACTTGCTGGACATGAACACAGAGTGGAAAAAATCCTCCGTCTGCGAGCATTTTTTCGAAGGCAAAGACGTCAAAACGGGTGCGGTTAAATGGACTGGCAGTCGGGTCGATCTCGTGTTTGGTTCGAACTCGCAGCTTCGAGCTATCGTGGAAGCGTATGCCAGCAGCGACGCTCAGCCGAAGTTTGTAAATGACTTCGTGGCGGCCTGGAACAAGGTGATGAATCTCGATCGCTTCGACCTTGATCCAGCTCTACGAAGTGGAGTGAAGCCGGTGGCGCTCCGTTAGCGCTATTCGGATTATTCATTAGCCGAAGGGCGTTAGCCAAATGGCACTCACTCTGAGCCGCAACGCGCTAGCGTGCGGGCTGGTAGGCTCGTAACCACTTGCAAATCCAGCCCTCCTGCTGGTGCGGATTAGTCACAACCCGATGCGTTAGCGTGGGACCAGCAACAACATCCCTCGCTTACGCAGCGGATTACGAAAAACAGTCTGCCGTCCAATGCTACAACGACTTCGCAACCGACGTTCTATAAGCGACCAGTGCTGGAATAATACCCGCTAGTATTCCGATCACAATCAAGCCGGGAACGATGAACGGCTCCTGTGTGGAATTGATGCTGAAGAAGTCGATCCGAACTCCCGTCGCCGGTTCGGTCCAGGCATTGCTCATGGGACCTACTGCGTGGCCCACGATCCAACCGATCAAACCGCCTCCGACCGCGATCATTACTGATTCCACAAGGATGATGGCTGTTATATGATCTCGCGATGCACCCAGCGCACGCATAACGGCAATATCACGTTTGCGCTCGCTCATGCTGTTGTAAATGCCGACGAGAATACTGATTGCACTAACAATACAAACAAGACTGGTGATCGCGAGCAACGCCCATTTAATGGGTGCTACGAAGTAACTCAATAGTCCGCTGATGACACTGATGGGCGACACGGCCTGAGCGAATGTAGTCTTGTTAACACTCTTCTGAAGACCAATTGCATTCGGGCCATTCGGTTTAACCAAGATTGCGGTGACTTCACGTTTCTCGATTGGCAATCGTACTCTCGAGAGTTTTGATTCCCTTTCAGGTGCGGTTGCTGTCCCTTTTATCTCGGTTCCAGACGTCGCATCACGTTCCGGTGCGACGTGTCCCTCGAGTAAATAGAAGCCCTCGATATTAACAAATGCTCCACGATCATTGGGGGTTCCAGTGGGCTTAAGAATTCCAACAACACGAAAGCCTTGATTGTGCTGTTCACCACCCGAGGTTCCGTGTGACGCAAATATCTCACTTCCAACTTGAAGCTTCATCACGGATGCAACTTGAGATCCGACCACTGCTTCAAAATAGCCGTTTTCATTCGAAAAATCGACAAAGTTCCTTCCCTTGGCGAATTGGTAGTCGAGGTCGTTATTATCACCGTGCTTCAGCAAATTGAAGTAATCCGGGGTTGTTCCGACACAGCGAAAAGTACCGATATAATCGCCCATACAAAGGGGAATCGAAAAACCGCCCTTCATCAAGAACGAATAACGACCGGCTCGTTCCGGTTCTTCCAATACGCCCCCAATCCGTTCGTATTCCTTTTGACGCTCGTTGCCCGGAAGGTACTCCATGTAGTAGGAATACTTTATGTTCTCGACAGGCTGGCTTAAGAAGAAAACCGTATTGAAAGTTAATTGAATATCGCTCCCTTTTGCACCGACGATCAAGTTGTAACCAACATTACTGGTACGTTCAAAGGTTCGTTCGATGACACCTGAGATAGTCAATACAAGAACGACCAAAGCGACCCCTGAAGCCATGGATAACATGGTCAATGCAGAGGGCAGTTTACGATACGTAAGATTGCGAACAGCAATGGAAATCAAATTCATAAGGTTGAATCCTCCTTGGTTGTATTATAGGTCGGATGTGGCGGGACGCTCGGAGAATGCTCGATTGATGAGTTCCAATCGTTCGACCCGTTCGAATCGATTAGCGATTTCATCGCTGTGTGTAACCAATAGGATTGCGACCGACTCGTCTCGGCAAACATCCCTGATCAAATCAATGATGCGTTTCTGATTGGCAGGGTCAACATTGGCCGTTGGTTCGTCTGCCAGTAACAGTCGGGGTTTGTTGGCCAAAGCGCGAGCCACAGCGACACGCTGTTGTTGGCCAACGGAAAGCTGACTCGGCAAGTAATTCATTCGGTCCGACAAACCGACTTTGTTTAGAAGCTCTTTGCCACGTTCCGCATTTATTTTCTTTCTTGCAAAAGTCATACCCAATCGAACGTTTTCTAATGCTGTAAAAGCGGGTAGCAAATTAAATGTTTGAAAGACATAGCCCATTTTGTCCGCCCGAACTCGATCGCGGGTCGCTTCTGAGAACTTGGTGAGTTCGATGCCATCCAATCGGATAGAACCGCTGTCGGCAGATACAATACCTGAAATGATGTGGAGCAGCGTTGTCTTCCCGCCGCCACTTTCGCCACGCAGTACAACTTGTTCACCTTCGGCAATATCCAGATTCGGGATGTCGAGTATTAGCAATCGGTTGCCCGATGGCTCATTGTAAGACTTTTGAAGGTTTCGAATTTCTAGCATAGAGTGGTCGTTCGAGCAGAATGTGTTTTGGTTTGAGGAGGCTACGAAAGGAAGCCGTTTTCAGTTCAGTATTCCCAGCAAAGCAGGCTAGCGGCTGCGCCATGTTTAACCGATCGGAGCGATTAGCGGAGATCGCGGGCAAGTCAAAAAATGCGGCAGTCCTCGCAACCGACTGGCTTAGGGCGGATGCGAGCAAAGCAGGCCAGCGGCTGCGTTATGTTTAACCGATCGGAGCGATTAGCGGAGATCGCCGGCGAGTCAAAAAATGCGGCAGTCCTCGCAACCGACTGGTTTTGGGGCAAATGCGAGCATAGCACGCCAGCGGCTGGGCCGGTTAAACATGAAGTCACGATGTTCAAACATTTCGGTCGAAGCGTTTGCTTTTCATGACCCGGTCGATTTCGCGACTCGCATCTGCCTTTTTTAAGGTCTCTCGTTTGTCATGGAGTTTCTTTCCTTTGCAAAGTGCGATCACGCATTTGGCTTTACCGCGAGCAGCGAAGTAGACTCGCAACGGAACCATCGTGAGGCCACGTTCTTTCGAGCGTCCGACGAAACGTAGGAGTTCATGCTTGTTCAAGAGCAATTTGCGAACACGTTTGGTGGGATGGTTCCAGATTGAGGCTTGTCGATATTCCTCGATTTCACAACCGACCAACCAGAGTTCGCCATCTTTGATGCGAGCATACGCTTCTTCGATCGAGCATTTCCCGTTTCTAAGACTCTTCACTTCGCTACCGTGCAATACGATCCCGCATTCAATGGAGTCTAGAATTTCGTATTGATGTTTGGCTTTGCGATTGTCAGTCACCAGTTTGTGGGTGATTGTGCTGCTCGCAGGGGAAATGGCGGACTTGGCATCCTTGACCCTGGGTTTAGTTGGTTTTGGTTTGGTGCTAGGTACCGTTGGCTGCGATTTCTTTTTATTCAATGCTACCTACTCACTTGTACTTTTAGCGACGGGAGTTCAAAAACAGCAAACGTATCGTTAAGCTCATTTTGCGATGGATAAAGGATAGGGAGCGATGGCGTAATTTGTCCAGCGACACGGCGGTCCAACAAAACATAGCGGATGCCGTACTTGCTTTGCAACTCCCAAAGTTTCTCTGTGGTCCAGGGCTGCAATATCTTTGTTTTGTCGAATTTGTATGCATCAGATAGTCGCTGACTCCATTCGACTAGCGCTTCCGCGTTCTGAGGTGCATCTTTCCAACAGGCTAATTCCGGTCGTCCAGTACGCCATTTGAACGACTGTTGACGACGTGGAGTGAGCCAAAGCGATTCTGAGTCCGCATGAAGTCTGATCCATTCGCAAACCCGGAGCCAATCTTGATACTGTTTGATTTGATCAGATTCCGAGTCGGATTTAGCAACAAAGTGAGCTTTATCTCCGGCAGGGATGGTTTCGTTGATATTTGCCTCGAATCGGTAAGCCAGAAGAACAAGTCCAGGGACGATTGTACACCCCCATGCAACCCATCTCGCCCTGCTCGGATTTGGCGTAAATGACAATCTTCCATAAGCAAAGGATACGACGAGGGAGCCGATCATCATTGGCATCGCAACATCATTCCAACGGAAAAGATAAAACCGGAGGATTTTGGAGGTAATTCTTGGAAACGCCCATCCGAAAGCCAAATCGATGAACAGGCCGAACATGGCAACCGCAAAACCAAATAGCCCGCATCCAACCACAAATTGCATACCTCTTGGAAATGCGGTTTTTTCTTGTGAAATTTTGGAGCTTGCTTCGAGTGTATTGCTTTCTTCGCGTGTATCGTCTGCTTGCCAGTTCGATCGAATGGCCATCAAAATCACAATGCATGCACAAACCAGCTGAATTCCAAAGTCTTGCCAGCGGATCCAGCTAAACCGTGTCGGAGCTAAATGATGTCCGAGTCGCGTGTAGACTTGCTTCACCGCGCTTTCGCTTGCTAAAACAGGATCGGTTCCCCAATCGATAGCAACGGCCGGGACCGCACCAACGATGATTCCAACGAGACACACGGCCCAACCTGTTCGATGGATGGCAAACCAGCCAAGCAGACCTTGAAAAGAGCTGGATTCCGGAGTGAACTTATGCGTGTTAACGAAATCTATAACGAACGAAACCACAGCTAAGCAAGCAATCACCCAAATGCCGGTCACGACGTGATAGGCCGCAGCACCACCGAGCAGAGCCCACGCCAAAGTCCAATGTTGGCGAATCGCGAAAGCGATCCCGGCAAAAATGAGAGCATATGCAATTCCTTTGGATTCACAGCCTCCGACCACCCATTCGCCTGCCCAATGCCCGTAGTGAAGCCCCGCCAACCAAACGAGCCCAAAACAGGTTGCGACCAGCGGTATTTGCTGGTTGCGACCATCAAACCAGAGTGATCTGCCAAGCATTGTCCAACCAATCGCTAAAAATAACCAAGTAATGAATCTGCCGGTCCAAACGGCCCAAGCGATCGGCATGCACTGTGTTAAATAGCCAAAGCTTGCAAAAAAAAGCCAATGGGCATCGCCGGACTCCAGAAACAAATCCCCTTTGCCGAAATTGATATTCCAAAAATGGGCTGCTTTGGTCCAATAGTGCGGTTCATTAATTGCAGGTACACAACTGCCAGCATAAACAAAAAAGACGCAAAAAACGCCAATAAAATCGACAAAAAACGCGACTTGTCGTCTGCAATTGACCGTGGGTTCACCGTCCTTCTTGGTTTTGACAGCTGGGAAAGTTAGGGGCATTATTCAGGAATTTCTGACAAGTTAACAATTGGATTGCAATTGGGCAGGAACATTGTGAACGCACGGGAAAACAAGAAAAGAATAACGATCAGGCTTCAAACGACTAGCAAAACGAAAATTCTTCGGAAATTCTTCTTGACAGCACTTTCTTTTTCTTGACTGTCACGGTGTTGCATTTAAAGTTGAGGGAACTGATTATACGTGTGGACACGAGTTCGGCAGTTGAGTCTCAGCGTTGTAAGACAGTCTACGAAATTTCAGGATCGGGTCCAGGAGATGGGTATTTTGCCCACGGATTGTAGGAAGGGAAGTCATGTTAGTATTATCGAGAAAAAAGAACGAGAGTATCGTAATCAACAATGAGATCACGATAGTCGTGGTTGAGATCCGTGGGGACAAAGTGAGGTTGGGGGTAGAAGCTCCAAGAGAAGTCCCGGTACACCGCCGCGAAGTTTTCGATGCGATTCAGCGAAATCTTGAATCGCCTGCGGCAGAGAAGACAGAGCACACCGAAGAATCGTGAGCAATTTGGCTGGGTTCCTGCGTCTGTAGCTGAGTCGACAGGTTTTTCCACGTTTTCGTCAATGTAATTGGAACAATCGTTTCATATTAGCTCTGTTTATCAATACCCTTCGTGATCAGTAAAGGCGGATAGCGTTTTACGAGCGAGGCTTGACAGAACCTTGGTGCTTCGTACACTTTGGCACGCTTCCAAGATTGCTGCTAAGCTGCGGCCCCGTCGTCTAGAGGCCTAGGACACTGCCCTTTCACGGCGGTAACACGGGTTCGACTCCCGTCGGGGTCATTCTATTGGGTAGCTCGAACCCTCTAACGCTATCAGAACCCAGCAATTCGCTGGGTTTTTTTGTTCTCCGATTTCCTTCGATGGCTCCTGTGGGGCAGTAATGGGGGCGACTGCGGGGGCTGGTAACAATGCCTTTTCCCAATGCTCAATGCTCATCCGGGGCCGACTCAGATGCTTCAAAGAGGATCAACAACAACTCCGGAAAGATCGGGCTGAATCGCAATCCGGTTTTTGATGAATCGATTCGAATTCGCCCCGCATCACACTGCACATCCGTCCATTTCAACCCAAGCACCTCCGATGGGCATCGCATTCCAGCACGAAAAAAGTCTTTAGGATTTGGCTGATGATTGGCGAGCTTCCGACGGGATCACCGCAGACGCGACGATAGATATAAACGGTTCTAGACATACTCAGATCGAAGTGGTGCTATGCGAAGAAGACGTTATTGAGTTGAGCTCTAGGCTATTCGCACAGCTCAAAATAGAAAACAGTGAGCTACGTGCGACAGTGGGGTTTCTTCTAGAATCACTGCAAAATATCCGGCTAATGACTAGTCCCGGTGCATTACCTGGCCCGCCGTCCGAAAGAGAATTGCTTTATCAAGTTGGCAATATTGCAAGATTCTCCTGCGACCCTAGTTGTCAAAAAGCCAGTACGTTTCCGGAGGATTTTATACCTGATTGGTTCGATTGGAAATCAGTCTCTTAAATCGAATGGCACTCGATAGACCTGTCATGGTGCCCCCGTGACCCAACCTCGAGCGACGGCCAGCAGATCACGTCGGGCCGACTCATCCGAACCCAAATGGAAAGCAACTCAATTGTGTCGGGGGGCGACTGCGGGGGCAGAAAGTATCTCGGGCACCGCTTTGGTTGCGTAACAGTTCCGAGTTGCGGCACTAGGCTCGATATCCGCCAACAACTCAAACACCTCAGCCAACTTTTCGCGGGCTGGGGAATCGGGCCATCGGTCAACATTCCGATACTCCTTTGGGGAATCCGGCCATACCGTCAATTGCAGCCGTTGCATCAAGCGATCGTCACCATGACCGCCAGCCATTCTAATTCGGCCCATACAGAAAGTTTCTTGATGGCGTCTGATTCCTGACAAGGCTGCTCTATTAGATTTGCTACTAATTATGGCCGGAAAGCACGTTGAAAGGACGATTAAGCGTGTAGTTGCAAGCAGATTCCGCTGTTTCGGTTATTTCGTTTATTGCTTTCTTATCATCGGAACGATATTGTTAATGTGTACCTATGCCTTCTTCGAACTGCACATAACGCAAGGAATATAGCAATGATTGCTACTACCGAACCTGAAACCGTAAACCCTTCCGAGGCCGATATTCTGATTGCGCAGGAAAGCGACAGGAAGCTATCCCACTTCCTAACTGAAAGGTCACGAAATCGTGGACAGCCGTATGTTGTTCAAATTCAGTCAAGTGACGGTTGTGGAGAGACAATTTCGGTTCCTGCTTCTGCATTTCGCCTTTTGGTAGATATCCTCTCAGAAATGTCTAAAGGAAATGCAATAACGGTTATTCCCACGAAGGCAGAGTTAACAACACAGCAAGCAGCCGATCTGCTAAATGTATCCCGGCCATTTCTTGTGAGTTTGTTGGAGCAAGGAGAGATACCATTCAAAAAAGTGGGGACCCATCGCAGAATCGAATTCTCAGAATTATTGAAGTTCAAAAAGTTACGCGATCAAAAACGAGCAAGCATTCTCGACAAGTTAACTGCCGACGCTCAAGAACAGAATATGGGCTACTGAGTGGCGGGATTTACTGTTCTTTTGGACGCTTGCGTTTTGTATCCCGCTCCCATACGCGACTTGTGTCTACGCTTGGCTGAAGTTGGAATGTATCGTATTAGATGGACGCAGCGAATTCATGAAGAGTGGATTAACAGTTTGCTTTCCAACGATCCTACGATTCAGCGAGCGAATCTAGAAAGGACCCGTCAAAACATGCTTGATGCATTTCCTGACGCTGAAATCAAGGGGTTCGAACCGTTGATTGATGTTCTGAAATTGCCGGACCCAAAAGACAGGCACGTTTTAGCAGCAGCGATCTATTGCAAGGCGGACGCAATCGTAACATTTAACCTAAAGGTTTTCCCTACTGATTACTTGATGGATTGGGAGATCGAGGCGATTCATCCCGACGTTTTTTTTGGGAACCAATTTGATTTATCAAAAGCAAAGTTCATCGCAGCAGTACAACAACAACGCAGCAGCCTAAGAAGACCGCCCTACTCGGTCGATGATTTTCTTGAGGCTTTAACCAGAAGCCAGATCCCAAGAACAGTTGAGCTATTGCGCCCGTATGAATCGATTATTTGAGAATCAAATGTGAATTGGCGTCTACTTCGCTTTGCTATTCAGTAGGCATGTGGATGCCACTTACAAATTTTCTTCGTGCTCGTCCAATGGCGAGCCAGGGCAAGCAGATCACGCCGGGCCGGCTCATCCAACTTGGCCCAGATCGAAACTAGCTCGATGGGAAAACCAAAAACTTCAACTCCAAATGTCTTCTCATGCTCCCGCACCAGCGTTACATTGGACACTCGGGCGATTACTTTTATCAAAAATCCATCATTGAAAGAAACAAATGAGCGATTGGCTTGAGGCGGGAAGCAAAGCGCCTGCGTTTACTGTGATTTCGGATTCGGGAAAGAAAACGAAATTAAGCGATTTTAAAGGCCAGCCGGTAGTACTTTACTTTTATCCCAAAGATGACACACCTGGTTGCACTAAGGAGGCTTGTGCTTTCCGCGATGCGAGCAGCCAATTGAAGGAATTGGGTGCCGTTGTTCTAGGCGTGAGTCCAGACGACGCAGCGACACATGCAAGATTTCGCGACAAGTTTTCCCTCAATTTTCCGTTGCTTGCTGACCCCGACCACAGCGTCGCCGAAGCATACGGCGCATGGCGAGAAAAGAACATGTATGGAAAGATAAGCATGGGGGTCCAACGCAGCACTTACCTCATTGCACCAGACGGCAAGATTGCCAAAGTTTGGAAAAAGGTGAGTGTTGATGGTCATGATACGGCTGTGATAGAGGCCTTGAAAGAGGTCGTTGGTAAAGGCTAAGCCGGCTAAGCCCCCAACATGCTGGAAGCAAATTTATCGACGTCGGCCATAAGTCGGGCTTAACCGGACGCTAGCGCGTTCCGGCTGATTAGCCGCAGGGCGCTAGCCCACGGTTTGCGGCCCATGTTGTGATCGACGCCAATTTAACGATTGAACCCTCTACTATTCTGAACAGTTGACAATGAACTCTCCTATCAAACTTGCTATCCATGGTGCCTCGGGTCGAAACGGAAAGAGGCTTGTCGCTCTCGGGAGTGCCGATCCCGATGTCAAGATCACTGCTGCAATCGTTCGTTCTTGCTCGAAGTATCTCGGTGAGGATGCAGGAACGCTTGCTGGAATACAAACCATTGGTATCCCCGTTTCTAGCGACTGGCCCAAAGAAATTGATGTTTGTATCGACTTCTCCTCGCCTGAAGGATGCATGAGTGCGTTGGAACATTGCATAGCAGAGAAGATTCCAATCGTCATTGCGTCCACAGGGCTAACAACGGCGCAGACCGACGCAATAACCAACGCTGCTAAGCTCATACCGGTTTGTTATGCGCCTAACATGAGTGTCGCAGTCAATTTGACCATGAAACTAGTGGAACAAACCGCTCGCGCATTGAAGGACGTGCCGGGTGGTGCGGACGTCGAGATCATTGAGCGGCACCATCGGTTTAAAGAAGATAGCCCAAGCGGGACAGCGCTGAAGTTTGGACAGATTGCAGCCAACGAAATGGGGATTGGAAAACACGTTCATGGCAGGGCCGGTCAAGTTGGTAAACGCCCGCATGGCGAAATAGGATATCATGCGGTGCGCGTCGGAGACGATGCAGGTCAGCACACCATCATTTTTGGGATGATGGGCGAGACGATTGAGCTTCGCGTGGCTGCCTCCAACCGAGATTGCTATGCCAGTGGAGCTATCGCGGCAGCAAGATTTCTCGTTGGCAAGCCGGCGAAGCTATACTCTATGTTTGATGTTCTTGGACTTTGAAATGGCAAGATGTGATCAGGGATATTTGTGCCGCGTGTGTGGGGAAGAAGTCGAGCACATCACGGATAGCCAACTTTATTTGAGTTTCGTAATTGGCGAGATTGATCCCGAAACTTTGCACTCATCACCTGAATGCCATTTGAGGTGTGCGCCTGTTTTTTCACAGTTTATCGAAGACCCTCGATACGGCATTCCGTCAAACGTTGTCGGGCCATTCGCCAAAAATCAGCTGGATTCTGAATACGTGGCTCTGAGAACGAAATTGCTTTCGCGGGGGTATGATAGGCTTTGGGCAATTCGGGAAGAACGCCGGCACCCGCTAACGGTTGTCGAGTATCCGCTCCCAGATTTCGCCGAAAAGTGGCAATAGATCTGACATCAGCGCGACTTGCGGCTTGCGACTTGTTTAACCCCAATACCGTTCATGTTTTCATAACTACCGCCTGCGTAAAGGTTTTGGAAAGCGGTTTTATTTTTCGGTGCTGAGGGCCT
>JAYTVL010000076.1:0-7990 GCA_043744075.1 Pirellula sp.
GTCGATCATAAGTCGGGCTAAACCGGACGCTAGCGCGTTGCGGCTGATTAGCCGAAGGGCGCTAGCCCACGGTTTGCGGCCCATGTTGTGATCGACGCCCGAAAGCCTGCATTGAATACTAAACGAAGACATCTTAAGATAAAGCCACTATGAAATTTTTCCTTGCAGGCCAATGGCAGGATCGCGATAAACGCATCGAAGTAACGAACCCCGCTAATAGGGAAGTCATCGATACTGTTCCCGTCGCTACGGCTGACGATGTCGAGTCTGCACTGCAAACGGCTGTTCGCGGCGCAGAGATCATGGGAGCGTTGTCGGGCTACGAACGATTTCGGATCTTGAGGCGAGCTGCCGATTTAATAATACAGCGTCGGGAGACCATGGCGAGAACGCTAAGTAGTGAGGAAGGCAAGACGATCCGGGAAGCGACAGCCGAAATCGAGCGTTCCGCACAGGTGATCGAGTTGAGCGGCGAAGAAGCGAAGCGACTCGGTGGCGAAGTGTTGCCGTTGGATGGAGGCATGGGCGTCAAGAATAAGCTCGGATTTACTTTGCGAGTTCCATGCGGTGTTGTAGCTGCAATCACGCCTTTTAATTTTCCGCTTACATTGGTTTGCCACAAAGTTGGTCCCGCGATTGCTGGCGGAAACTCCGTCATCTTAAAACCCGCCAGCGATACGCCGCTGATTGCGCTGCAATTGATCGAATTGTTGTTGGAGGCGGGCTTGCCGCCACTGGCGATTTCATGCATCACCGGAAGCGGTAGCGTGATCGGCAATGCGATCTGCAGCGACAAAAGAGTTCGAAAGATCAGTTTCACGGGCAGCCTGGACGTTGGCCAACAGATTTGCAAAATCGCCGGCATCAAAAAGGTCACGATGGAGCTTGGCTCAAACTGTCCACTCATCGTGTTGCCCGATGCTGATCTCGACAAAGTGGTCACGGCAACTGTTTTAAGCGGTTTTGCCAACGCTGGCCAAGTCTGTATCTCGACTCAGCGGTTGATCGTGGCCGATGTAGTGCACGACGAATTGATGCACAAACTGATTCCAAAAATCGAGTCGATCGTAACTGGCGACCAATTGAATGAAGCGACCGAAATGGGACCAATGGTGCGCGAAGCGGATGCGCAGCGAGTGCAATCGTGGCTCAATGAAGCGGTTAGCGAAGGTGCGAAGATTGCATGCGGTGGCGAGCGCGACGGTGCATTCATGCAGCCGACTTTGGTATTGGACGCGAAACCAACCATGAAGATCGTTCGCGACGAGTTGTTTGGACCGGGTGTCGCTGTGACTCGCGCTCGTAACGTCGACGAAGCGATTCGGATGGCAAACGATTCTACTTTTGGTCTTAGCGCCGGTGTGTTCACACAAAACATCGACACGGCAATCCGATTCGCCAAGGAGGTGCGCAGCGGAAACATTCATATCAATTGGGGACCGATGTGGCGCACTGACTTAATGCCCTATGGCGGTTTGAAAGACAGCGGACTAGGCAAAGAGGGACCGAAGTACGCGATCGAAGAAATGACCGAAATGAAAACAGTTGTGATTCATAGTTAAAGCAGTATCTATCTAAGGCACGGTTCGTCAAGCAACGTCAACACTCTCGATTCAGCATTGAGTTCTACCCTCGCACCGTGCGGCAACGTTGCGTTATTAGGAACATGTCCATTCGGAAAATTCATAACCGCCGGACAACGAACTTGTCCCAGATACTCTCGAATAACTCGATCGATTTGCTTTTCTTCGTCTGTATCCTTGGTAGTAAACTGACCAACGACGATACCTGCAACAGAATCAAGCACACCGGCCAGACGAAGTTGCGAAAGGAGTCGATCAACCCGATAAGGAGCTTCGTTAACATCTTCCAGAAATAGAATGACTCCAGCAGGCTCGATCGCGTAAGGAGTCCCTAGTGTTGCGCACAAAAGTGAGAGGTTTCCCCCTATTAGCCGTCCCTCAGCTTTTCCTGCATTGACCCGTCACTCTCTAAACGCTTTTTGTACGAGAGCGCAAGTTCGCGATCAGCTGGTCCTGCTGGAGCGACAAGTGCAATCGTGTCTCCTCGCTTTAGTCCAGTTGGTTTGAGCCATTCGGATACGGGTTTATTCCCTACTTCCTGACTGTTGACGGCTGATGGAAGCGAGGCAATGGCACCACACGCAACAAAGACTCTTCTAGAAACGGATTGATGCGTCATTGTAGTAGCTTGAGATCCAATGTCGGGCGAGTTTGTCGAAGTGAAAGAACTAGAAGCATTTCCAACATCACTTGGAAAACAATTCTACAAAAGTTCGGACCAGTGTTCCGGTTCCACCCGCATCGCACCACGGCTTTGCGCTGTCTAAGAATGCCGGGCCAGCAATATCAATATGCGTCCAGGGGACTCCATCGACGAATTCTTCCAAAAACTTGGCGGCTGTGATGGCACCTCCGTACCGGCCTTCGCCGACGTTCTTGATATCGGCAATTTTGCCTGCAATTTGTTCTGAAAAGAATGGGTGCATCGGCAACGGCCAAGTGTATTCGCCGCAGTCATCGGCCGTTTGCTTGATCTCGTTTTGCCAGGTCTCATTGTTTGTCATCAATCCCGAAATATCGAGCCCCAGCCCAACCACACATGCTCCAGTCAGTGTCGCAAAGTCGACGATGCGAGACGGTTTCTGATCGAGCGCTACGTTGAGGCAATCCGCTAAAACTAGCCGTCCCTCAGCGTCGGTGTTGTGTATTTCGATCGTCTTACCGCTTCGAGCTGTCAAAACATCACCCAGCTTGAATGCGTCTCCGGAAATCAAGTTTTCAACCAGACCGAGGATGGAGACGAGGTTGTGTTTTACCTTGAACTGCGATGCGGCTTTCATGATTCCTAAGACCGTCGCTGCTCCAGCCATATCGCATTTCATAGTCAACATCCCGTCCGTTGGCTTAATGGAATAGCCACCGCTGTCGAACGTAACCCCCTTGCCAACCAGAACGGTAGGGGGCATCTCTGCTGTGTTACCGTTATACCGCATTATGACCAATCTTGGATCACGAACCGAGCCTCGTGCGACTCCTAGCAATGCACCGCATCCTTCCGTTTCCAATTTCTCCCGATCCCAGACGTCAACTTCCATCATGTGCAACTGGCCCAATTGGATGGCTTCTTCCGCCAGAATTTCGGGGTAGAGATAGTTTGGAGGCAAATTGACCAATCGACGCGAGAAATTAATAGATTCACCGAGAAAAGTGCCTTTCTTTATGGTTTCTTCGTCGACGCCAACCCACTGGACACAGTCCGGCTGAAATAGCGATTTTTCTTTTCGAAAGAGGTCTTGGCCAACACAACCTACCATAGCGCCAGAAACAGCGCCTCGCATTACGATAGGCGTTCCCTGAAAGCCAACGACCCGCACTAAACTTCTTTTCTTGGAAGCAGCAGTTTTGAGGGCCGCCGCCGCCGCACGAGAATAAACACTTGGAAGGACAGATTTGCGAGCACCGAGACCAACGGCAATGAGCTGCTTTGCTTTTAGCCCCGCCGGCGCAATAATTTGAGTGATTTTGATTGGCTTGGTCGAAATCTCTTCTGCCTCAATTAGCTGACCTAACAGGCCGTCCATTGCGGCGTTGATTTTCGCAATTTCCGCCGATTCTCGCCAGGCGTCATCGATCCCAACCACAAGGCAATCGCACGCTGATTCAACCGAATCACCTGAAAAACTCTCGCAACGCATACTAAAATCTCAGCAAATGGGCAACTCAACCAAAGGCCGCATCTTAGGCGAGCTTCCATTTGAAATCTACCGGTAATTGGAAGCGGTTTCTGGGCTTTCGCAAGTTTGGCATGAAGGACTGGAGGACAGTGTAATGTTGCTTGAAAACAGGAATCGATGCCGCGAAAACCACTTCGCATTCCTGTTTTGAGCTACATCGCACCGAATGGATTGCTAGACTGGAGTTTAGGTGTGTGTGCTGTTTCTCTATGCGGATGCGAGAAATCAAATCACAATACATTGTTCGTCATCAACTAAGAACCTATGCACAAAAAGGGGGGTATAACCTCATGTAGGCGAGCCTCTCCGAGACTCGCAATTTTCAGCGTCTGCGGAGAGACGCTGCTACGTGGTTGTGCCAAGAAACTAATGCATGGGCGCTTACATCCCTTTTTGTTTTTTCAGGACAAAACCTATGCGAAAATGCTTAGTCATCGCCATGATTCTTTTCATGGCGAACACACTTTTTTCAAAAGAGGCCTACGAACAGGTCGCAACGGTCGAGGGTGTCACAGAGTACCGGTATACCAATGGTGCGCGTGTCCTACTTTTCCCCGACCCTTCCAAGCCGACGTTTACGATCAACATGACGGTGCTTGTTGGCTCTCGACACGAGGGATATGGCGAAGCAGGGATGGCTCATTTGCTCGAACATTTGGTGTTCAAGGGTACCCCAACTTTTCCAGAAGTGCCAAAAGCTCTGCGAGATCATGGTGCCAGTTTCAACGGTACGACCAATGTCGACCGAACTAATTACTTTGAAACGTTACCAGCTTCGGATGAAAACTTGGAATTTGCAATTCACTTGGAGTCGGATCGGCTAGTCAACAGCCATATTAAACGCGAAGACCTGATGTCTGAGTTTACCGTAGTTCGCAATGAGTTCGAACGAGGCGAAAACAGCCCACAAAGCGTTCTATCTCAACGCGTCCAAGCTGTCGCTTACGAATGGCATAATTATGGCAAGAGCACGATCGGCAACAGATCCGATATTGAGCGAGTGCCGATCAACAACCTCCAAGATTTCTATCGAAAGTACTATCAGCCGGACAACGTCGTAATGGTCGTGACGGGTAAGTTTGAGTCTTCAAAAGCGCTGGAGTATCTGAGCAAGTACCTTGGGTCAATTCCAAAGCCAGATCGTCGTCTGGACGCAACCTATACAGAAGAGCCGCCCCAAGACGGCGAACGATCCGTCGTGCTTCGACGCGTAGGGAGTGTTGGAGCGATCAACGTTGCCTACCATATTCCCGCTGCAGCCCATACCGACTGGGCTCCGCTTTCGGTTCTCGCAAGTATTCTCTCGGAAGACAAAGTTGGATTGCTCGATAGAGTGCTCGTGGAGACACGGATCGCGACCAGCGTGCGTGCCTTTGCCAACAACCAGCACGACCCCGGCCTCTTTTCATTCTTTGCCCAACCTGCTGAAGGTAAATTGGATAAGACTAACGATTTGTTGCTCAAGACCATCGACGAAATCGAGACCACGACTTTCAAGTCGGAGGAGATAGAACGAGCCAAAATTCGTTCCAAACGACGGGTAGAACAAGCACTCTCCAATGCAGCTGAGATGTCGCAAACCCTTAGCTCCGCGAGTGCTATCGGCGATTGGCGATTGTTTTTCTTGCAACGAGATCGACTTGCTGCGGTTACACCAGATGAAGTGAACCGAGTCGCAAAGACATATTTCAAGAAACACAATCGCACCGTGGGAATATTTATACCAGCAGATGCGCCCCAGCGACTGACAGTTCCTAGCGTGGCCTCGATTGCAGACGTCATCAAGGACTACCAAGGCGGAACAGCTGGTCTTGCTGGAGAATCGTTCGATACAACGCCCGAGAATTTGGATGCTAGAACCAAGCGATTGGAAGTCGAAGGCATCAAGGTGGCCATGATACCGAAGAAGAATCGTGGAGAAACGGTCTCTTTTTCCATGACGCTTCACTATGGAAATGAAGAATCTCTGAAAGGGATGAACACGGCTGCCGGTATTTTGCCGACATTGATGATGTCTGGCACAAAGCAAATGGATAGGCAAGCCTTACAGGAAAAGAAGGACGCACTGGGTGTTCAAATCTTTGCTGGCGGAGGAGGTGGAGACCGAGGCCGAGGTGGACGAGGCGGCGGCGGAGGAGGTGTTGGATCGGCTGGACAACTTGGGTTATCCGTCACTGCAAAACGAGAATCACTGGTCGCTGGCATCGAGCTATTGGGCGAAATATTGAGAAGTCCCGCCTTTGCAAGCGATGAATTCGAGCAAATGAAGCTTCGGTCATCCGCTCGAATGACTGAGATGCTCAATGACCCGGCAGCGCTTGCAGGGAACAAGCTGGCACGAGCCCTATCGCTCTATTCGAAAGGTGACGTTCGTTATGTGCCGACGACAAATGAGAACATCGAAGACGTAAAAAACGTAAGCCTGGACCAAGTCATAGACATCTACAATAAACAGCTCTCTGCCGCGATCGTCCAGATCGGCATCGTAGGGGACTTTGAACCAGAGAAAGTCGTTCCAGTGATCGAAAAGATATTGAACAACTGGAAGTCTGATACACAGTACAAATCGATCGAACGGACAGCCAAGACCGACGTCTCTGGTTCCAAAGAAAACATTGTCACGCCAGATAAGGCCAACGCAGTTTTCTTGGCTGGACTTTCGTTTACCTTGAATGACGAATCGCCATCGAGCATACCGTTGCAAATCGGCAATTTCATTCTGGGAGGTGGGACTTTGTCGTCGCGACTTGGAGACCGTATTCGGCAAAAGGAAGGACTGTCATACGGAGTCTCAAGTTCCATCACCGTTCCATCGCGAGGTTCGGACGGGAGATTCACGATCAACGCCATTACCAATCCAAGCAACATCGATCGAGTCGAACTTGCGGCAATGGAAGAGTTGACGCGATTTATCAAAGACGGACCAACCGAGAAAGAAATGACCGACTCGAAAAAGGCGTTTTTGGAATCTCTCAAGATCTCAAGGTCTTCTGACCAAGCAATCGCTGGTCAACTGAGTTCGAATATGAACTTGGGTCGCACGTTTGCGTTTAGTGCACAACAGGAAACCCAAATTTCCAATTTGAAAGCAGAGGATGTTCGCGAAGCGTTTCAGAAGTTTGTCGATCCGAAAAAGCTCGTTGTCATTCGCGCCGGAGATTTCAAGTAGTGCAATCGAATAACTCCACAAACAGTCGTCCCCTGGCCAATATGGATGAATGGGAGGACGATCTTCTACGTCGCTATCCCGAACCGACCAATGTTGCGGCCGCAGCGTTTCGCGACTACGCAGCGGAAGCACGACCGAGTGTCAAAGAGTTCTATCGACTGAATCATCAGCACCAGACTCTCGACTTTGTTAAAAGCAAGCGAGAACAGTATCTCTCACTCAATAAGCGACGCATGAGCATATGGGACGCGATGGAGTACCTCAACACATTAATCGACGATAGTGATCCCGATATTGATTTGCCCCAGATTGAGCACTTACTACAAACCGCTGAAGCCATTCGCAAGACTGGTCGGCCACGTTGGTACATTCTCACAGGCCTCATCCACGATCTGGGCAAGATCTTGTGCTTGTGGGATGAGCCGCAGTGGGCAGTGGTTGGCGATACCTTTCCTGTAGGTTGTAGATATTCTGAAAAAATTGTTTTTTACCAAGCCTTTTCGGCGAACGAAGATTTCCGCAATGAGCGATATCAGACGGAATTGGGCATTTACGAATCTGGCTGCGGACTCGATAAAGTCATGTTGTCCTGGGGGCACGACGAGTACTTGTATCACGTGGTGAAAGACTATTTGCCTGTACCTGGTCTGTACATGATCCGCTACCACTCGTGCTATCCGATTCACAGGGAACATGCATATCAAGCGTTTTTGGATGATCGCGATCGAGAAATGCTCGTTTGGGTAAACGATTTCAATCAGTATGATTTATATACAAAACGCGACGAGCGAATGGACGTTGCAGCACTGAGACCATATTACGAAGCATTGATAGCAGAGTATTTTCCAAGTCAGATCAATTGGTAAGGTTCACCACGTAGCTGGAGTCGCAAGACTTCAGCCCTACAACCAGAAACCAGGCGTCGATCACAACATGGGCCGCAAACCGTGGGCCCTTCGGCTAATCAGCCGCAACGCGCTAGCGCGGATTATTCATAGCTAGTCACGGAATTTGGTCTTTTCGGAATTGTGGTGGAATTTTGAGCGAAGCAGCGATTATTCGCT
>JAYTVL010000077.1:0-7976 GCA_043744075.1 Pirellula sp.
GAATAGCTGGCATGGCGGTCATCGATTGTGGTTCAACAGGAACAATCTGCCCAATTCTATGGACGAGGTTGGTGCTACTATGCATCAATAGGAATTGGACTGGTTGCCCGACCATCAAATGAAAGGGATGTTCGTCGATACGGAAACGGTCCAACGGCATCGCGTTGGCAGGCATCACACACATCGCTTGCGGCGGCGATTGTTCGACGAGTAGGTAATATGCCCTGGCAAGCCGAGCGTCGATGCGAACTCCATGACCTCTACGCACTTGGCCAAAATACGCTGCCCCCTGAGCCACTGCCAAGTCCAAGCGGTTGCCTTCCAATAGCCCCGGTTTCCAATTGCCTTGCGCGAGTTCCATCGAATTCAACTGGGAAGCGGCTTGAAACCACTCAGAGATCTGATCGATGATGGCTTGCCGAATCTGCGTTGACTCAAGCACTCCGCCATTGAAGAGGACCCAATCCGGTCGAGCAGCCTGCAGATCACTCAGTTGCTCGCGATCCAAATCCCTTCGGCCCGCCCAGCGGTGTTCCCACAAAAATGCAGCCAAGTGTTTATTTGTGTTTGGGTCAGCCGCGTATGGCAATCCAAACTCTTGAAATCCCTCGCCAGCTTTTTCCGGACGGTCGTGTAAGTTAACTCGACCAAAGAAGCCATCCACCAACATATGACGTGCCCATTCAAGGTCAATCGAAATGGAACGCGAATTGTCAATCAGTTTGGATCCGCTACCTGGCAATGACATTCTGTATGTTTCGGGAGGCATGGGCCCTAGAAGAATCTCTTTCGCAGCGCGGCACTGAGCTTTCAGCGCATCCCATTGCCTCGGTCGCAACCGATCTTGGTCAGGAGTCTCTGCAAGTAACCGCTGCTCGAGCGATCGAGCTAGAGCAAGGTCCAAATTGTCACCACCCAGCATAAGATGCTCGCCCACGGCAACGCGATGAAGACCAAAAATCGCTTGTAGCGATTCGCCAAGGGATTGACTTAGGTCGATTGCCGGCTCGTTGGTTAGCGTTGCCGTGGGCGACTCGGATGCTGGCAATGTTGCACTTGAGGACTTGGTTTCAACAACCCGAATCAGAGTAAAATCGGTGGTTCCTCCTCCGATGTCGCAAACAAGTATGCTCTGGCCAGGATGCATGGTTTGCATCCAGTTGTTTTGATTTCGGTGCAGCCAAGCATAAAATGCCGCTTGTGGCTCTTCGATCAAAATGATGTTCGGCAATCTTGCTTCAGTCGCCGCTTGGATGGTCAGACGCCTCGCCACTTCGTCGAACGAAGCTGGCAGAGTTACGATAACATCCTGTTGAGCGAGTGGTTCGCCCGGATGATCGCGGTCCCACATGCGACGAATGTGTTCCAAATAGCGGCGGCTGGCTTGAACTGGTGAAAGCATTTGCACTCCGTCGTCAGCGTTCCAAGGGAGCAATTCGGACGTACGGTCCACCAACGTATGACATAGCCAACTCTTTGCTGACCCAATGCACCTGCCCGGCATTTGGATACCTCGTTGTCGAGCAAGTACTCCGACAACGCCCACATGCTTGCTATCCGAGAATTGAAATCGCGAGTTGATTTGCGAAGTTTCAGCTGAGGTCAATTCATAGTGGAAAGATGGCAAAGTTTCGCAAAGTTGACTTGTCTGAAAATCCACCATCTGTTCTACGCGGAAGATTTCAAGACTAGGTTTGCTTTTCTGAGTATCCATAAAAGCCACAGCGCAATTGGTCGTCCCGAGGTCGATACCAACAACGTAGCGACTGACTCGACGTTCAAAGGCCGCGTCAAGTTGCGAGAGCGGTTCCGGTTGATCTATCACAGTTTGGAAATTCACGACTTCGAGTTAGTTAAATTGCGAGCAAGCGTCATGGCTGCTGGCAGCATGTCATGAAGATGGACCGGGCCAACGAGTTCTAAATTGTCTAGGTAGCCACACCAAACGCGAAGCTGCGGTGCAAACTCGTGCAAGAACTGTCGACAGACTCCGCACGGGGTAACACGTTGCGGTGAGACAACGACGATTGAATCCCATTCGAGATCGCGCTGAAGTACGGCTTGTGATGCAGCGACTCGTTCGGCGCAGATGGTTACGGAGTAGGATGCATTTTCGATATTGCAACCACTGTAGATCTTGCCGCTCTTAGAGAGAATCGCACATCCAACCGCGAAGTTACTATATGGGTTGTAGGCAGACAACGCCGCGTTTTGCGCGACTTGTACCAGTTCGAGCAATTGTGCGTTATCGAGCTTTGAATTCATTTTGCTTCTCGCCTGGTTTCGAGATATTTACTTAGTATCCAGTCGGCTAAGCTTGGAAATACGTTGGAGATCGCCGCTAGCCACGCGGCTTTTCGTGGACAGACAAGTTCTTTTTTTCGGAGGTGGGCAGCATTGAGAATTCTCTGACAGAGATTGTTTGGATCAATCAATCTTAACTTAACACCTCCACCTGGAGCCGTGGCGGATTGATTGTAAAGTCCGCGTTCTTCCACTAGCTTTTCATACCGAGTCCCGCTGTCGACGCGGGCGATAGGGCCTGGACAAACAAGCATCACATGCACGCCGTGGCTTGCGAGTTCGAGTCTCAACTGCCTAGACATGGCTGTCAATGCCGATTTGGATATAGAATAGCCACCCATTCCCGGCGCAGGGACTAAGCCGGCCAATGACCCGATATTGACAATAGTGCCGCGCGCTCGTTTGAGCGATTCGAGCACGATGCGAATCATATTCCAAGTGCACATGAGGTTGTCGTTGAGCAAAGACGCAAGGTCCATGGCCCCCAATTGCTCCAGTCGTCCGCGGTCCGATCGACCGACTGCGTTGATGAGCAAGTCGACATCGCCAGTAGATAACCAAATAAGCAATTTGTCCAAATCAGCCGCGTCATGTTTATCTTCCGTGTCGGACGGTACTTTCAAACTCAAATCGATGGAATACCACGCTGCGGAAAGCGCTCCGTTGTCCATCGCGATCGCGATTGCTTTTTCAAGTCTAGAGACGTCGCGCCCCACAATGATCAGATTCGCTTTTTGGTGAGCGGCTGCGATAACCATTTGCAGTCCAAGGCCAGACGTGCCGCCGCAGACAACGACCCAACGTCCCGTCCACGGTCCGAAATTATTCATTCAAGTAATTCCAACTCATGCATAAGATTCTTCGTTTAACCGCGTGGGCATCGCCCCTCATCTTTGACTTGCTCCCCTCGCCCCTTTTTAGGGGAGAGGGGCTGGGGGTGAGGGGTTTTGCACTGTGATTTGATTGGATTTTTGATCATGGATTCAATGCCTCACCTCGTTTCAGAATACTTAACAAATCAGTGGACCGGGGGCTTGCTAGTCATGGTTCCACCCCTCACCCCCCTCTCCCCGAAAAAACGGGGAGAGGGGGAGAAAAGCGCTCCGTATTCGTTCAAATCCAATGAGTATTCGTTTCTAGCGTGGATCGAAATGTGGGTAAAGATGAGGCATCGCCCCGCGCTTTCGCGAGGAAAACGCGGCGATGGGCACGCGGTTAAACAAGTTGTGTGCGAAAAATTGTGCATGCGTGCTTAGGTTGTGATTTTCGTAACTTCGGAAACAGGACACTTATTGGTCGAGCGATCCAAAGTATTCTCGTCGATAATTCAAATCGCGGTACTGCCATAGCCAAATTAACCAGAAATCTAGACAATACCCCGACGCCCACGAAGGGATCACGTCAATTATCGCTTGTTTAACCCCAATACCGTTCATGTTAGGCTTCAATCCATCAGCCGGAACGCGTTAGCGTCCGGTTTTCGCGGCTAAACCGGACGCTAGCGCGTTCCGGCTGATATAAACATGAACGGTATTGTGTTTAACCCGCGCTGCGGCTGGCGAGTTTTCACTTTCAAAGGTTCGATTCCAAATGTCACGAAACACGCTAAGCGAAGCTCGAACCAAGATTATTGCTACTGTTGGGCCGGCTTGCGAGGACGAAGCGATTCTAGCGGAGTTGGTCATTCACGGTGTCGACATATTTCGCATCAATGCCGCCCACGGAACGCAGTCCGACTTTGCCCGTGTCATGGGCAAGATCCAGCGGGTGCGAGAAACTACTGGCTTTCCAGTGGGAGTCTTGCTTGACCTAGCTGGACCCAAAATTCGATTAGGGAAACTGTTTCAAGATCCCCTTGAAGTGGATGTTGGAAGCGAATTGACATTCGTCCGCGGTGACGTCTCCGGTTCACCTTCTGAGCTGACCAGCAATTACACCAAACTGGTGGACGAGTTGAAAACTGGGGATAGAGTCATGTTGGCTGACGGGATGATATCCATGCAAGTAGTCGACAAACAGCGTGATCGTGTTCGCTGTTTGGTGTCGGTTCGTGGCACCATCCGGTCAAAGCAAGGGATCAATCTGCCGGGAACCTCCCTGTCGGTTTCTTCCATGCGCCCAGAGGACGTTGACAACGCATTGTGGGCAGCAAAGAACGAAATCGACTTCATCAGTTTGTCGTTCGTCCGTTCTGCGCAAGATATTTCATCGCTAAAGAATCTGCTTGCATCGATGGACGCTCAAGCGTTGGTGATTGCCAAAATCGAAAAAAGAGAGGCCTTAGAGTGTTTGGAAGATATCGTCGATGCTGCGGATGGCGTCATGGTTGCACGAGGCGACTTGGGTGTTGAAATCGATGTAGCGGATACGCCCGTCGCACAGAAAAGAATCATTCAAATATGCCGCGAGCGACTTAAGCCAGTCATTGTTGCAACCCAAATGCTAGAAAGCATGCATCACAATCGTCGCCCTACGCGTGCGGAAGCCAGCGACGTTGCAAATGCGATTTTGGATGGTGCGGATGCTTGCATGCTGAGTGGCGAGACAGCGATCGGTGACTTCCCGGTGATTACCGTCGATACAATGAACAGGATCATGCTGAGCACGGAAAAGCTGCTGAAGTCGCAACCACAAGACTCAAAAACCCGTTTTTTTTCAAGGGTGCATCCCATAACATCAGCGGTAACGCACAACGCCGCCAACATTGCGGAAGCCATTGAAGCCAAATTGGTCGTCGTTGCAAGTCGCACAGGCGGAACGGCTTGGGTCAAAGCGAAGCAAAGAAACTACATTCCAACGCTCGGGGTAAGCGACTCGGACCATACGTTGCGTCGCATGTGTCTTTTTTGGGGTATTATGCCTCACAAAGTCCAGAATCTAGACAATCCTGAGGCACTTTTTGATGAAGTGACGAAGTGGGCAGTCGAACGAGGCATGTTGGAGGCCGGCGACCGCGTCGTATATGTGACCGGAACCGGCTTAATTAATAACACCCACAATTTGCTGGTCGTACTCGAAGTTCCAAAGACACTGTAAATCAATGTTTCAAAGCTCTCCATACGAGCTTGGGACTTGTTGATTTAGTCGTTTAACAGTCAGCCGTAGGCGTACTTGGCACCATTAACGTACGCCTACGGCTAACGGTTAAACGACATGCGTCGACGTAATCACTAAATCAACTGAAAACTGAAAACTAAAAACGCTTACAAGCTGCCTTATCGTCAACATTTTCCTATCCCCGATAATCGGATCGATCGTTGAGAGGATTTTGCATTCTGACTGTGGTTATTAGGATTGGAGCTTTTACAACAGCTCTGAACCTCATATCCTAGACGAATAGGTAGTTCCTTTGCTGAATCCGACTAATGAAATGCAAGCAATTCATTCGATTGTTGGGTGACCTAGGGCCTTTGATGACTTTTTGTTCCTCGTTTCGTATTGATCAACAGTTATGGCTTCCGGACCATCGGATGAGAATGTAGAAAATACCAAACGCCACATCCGGACCTTGGTCAACGAGATTACGGAGCTTTCTAAATCCGATGCGAAAGCTGCCGAGTATTATCCGGCCGTACTGCAAAGGATTATTTCTGCGTTAGCGGCTTCTGGCGGCGCGGTTTGGCTGGTCGACGATGAAGGCAGTATGCGATTGGCTCATCAGATCCAAATGGATCCGAGTTTAATGCAGGCCAACAATCCAGAAGCGATGTTACACGGCCGACTTTTAACTCGTCTATTTTCTCAGGGACGAGCCGAACTGATTCCACCCATGTCTGGGTCTGGCGAAGAATCGGGAGAGGGCAACCCGACAAGGTTTCTTTTGGTTACAGCTCCTTTGGTTTCCAACAAGCAGCCGGTCGGATTGCTTGAAGTCATGCAGCGCCCAGACTCGCCAGCAGAAGCGCAGCGAGGTTATCTGCGATTCCTCGAGCATATGACGAAATTGATGGCGGACTGGATTCAAGGACACGCTCTGCAGGAAGTTTCAGTCCGTCAGGAAATGTGGCAGCAGTCGGATCAATTTGCTCGATTGGTTCACGACAATTTGGACATCAAAGATACGGCTTACACAATAGCCAACGAGGGGCGTCGACTCATTGAATGTGACCGTGTCAGCGTTGCAATGCTCAAGGGTGCCAAAGTAAAGGTAATTGCGATTTCGGGCCAAGACTCGATCGAGCACCGTTCCAATATCGTTCAATCGTTGAACACTTTGGCGACAAAAGTCGTTCGGAGTGGCGAGCCGCTTTGGTACGACGGTTCGATGGAAGATTTGCCGCCTCAAATTGAGGAAGCGATTGAGGACTATGTCGACTTGTCGCATGGACGGACGATAACGGTTTTGCCAATCCGACAGCCGGAACGCAAAATCGAGGGGGATGTATTGGCGGCGAGGAGTGAGACCAACGAGACTCGCACGCGACGAGACATCATCGGAGCCTTGATCGTCGAGCAAATCGAAACCCAACTGTCGAGGCAGGTGTTGGAGGGACGAGTCGACTTGGTCTACGAGCATACGTGCCGGGCTATGTCCAATTCGCTCGCACATAGTCAAATTATGTTTATGCCGGTGTGGCGGTTCCTCGACAAGATGACATGGATGTTTCGAGGTTCAGCGCTACCAAAGACGGCGGCAATTCTTGGCATCCTGGGTGCAGCCATCCTTGCTTTGTTTATAGTTCCGATCGATTTCGACTTGGAGGGAAACGGATCGCTAAAACCAAGTCTTGAAAGGCAAGTATACGCGCACGTGGATGGCGAGGTTTCCGAAGTTTTTGTAAAGCATGGCCAGCACGTGGAGGCAGGCGAACCACTTTTTCAACTAAAGAATCCCGAATTAGAACAGCAAATTAGCAGCGTCGAAGGTGAAAGAAAAACGGCTTGGACTAGATGGGCAAATGCTAAGGACTCGCAATTCAGATCAGGTTCGATGACGCAAGCGGATAAAATCAAAAACCAGCAAGAAATTGAAGAAAGTCTCACGACTGTCGAAGCGAAAGATGCCTTGCTGAAGTTGTACGAAGAGAAAAGGCAAAAGCTACTAAAGAAAAGCGAAATCGCCGGGATAGTGTCCACTTGGGACGTTGAGAAAGTCCTAAACGCGAGACCGGTCGTAACTGGCCAGTTGCTAATGACGATTTACAATCGGGACGCCGACTGGGAAATCGAGGTAAAGATGCCTGAAAAACGGATGCGTTACCTTGACCAAGCCATGCAAGGTGCAAAGGATAAGGGCTATTTGGACGTTAAATTCGTGCTAAAGTCTAAACCAGATATAACGCACAAAGGACGGCTCTACGCTAATGGTGTATGCCAACGGGCGGAGCTCGACGCTGAAGACGGTGCAATAGTCAAGTTGCGATGTATACCGGACTCCGACGCCATGAATCAAATCCCGCGATTTACGGAAACACAAGTAATTGCCGACGTAAAGTGCGGTAAAAGAAGCGCTGCGTTCGTCTGGTTTCACGAAGTGGTCGAATGGGTCAGAATCAACGTTTGGTTTTAGGGAAACCTAGCTGAAAAGCATATCGCGCTGCTCGAATTAGATCAAAATAGACACACTCCGATTACCGGCGTCGATCATAAGTCGGGCTGAACCGGACGCTAGCGCGTTGCGGCTGATTAGCCGAAGGGCGCTAGCCCACGGTTTGCGGCCCATGTTGTGATCG
>JAYTVL010000078.1:0-30789 GCA_043744075.1 Pirellula sp.
TCGATCACAACATGGGCCGCAAACCGTGGGCTAGCGCCCTTCGGCTAATCAGCCGCAACGCGCTAGCGTCCGGTTCAGCCCGACTTATGATCGACGCCCAAAATCCACTACGGCTGACCCAAACCTTAACATGGTGGAAGCACTAGTTCGTGTAGCCAGCTTCTCTTTTTCGCGTAGAATCTACTGCGACCGGTCTTACTCTACTTTTATTCCACGGTTATTCCAAGGTGCTAAAATGATTCGTGTTGGCATTATCGGCGCATCTGGTTACACAGCCGTCGAAGCTATCGAGTGGCTCCTCGGACATCCTCAAGCACAAATCCTCGCAGCTACTAGCCGACAAGCGGATGGAAGCATGATCGCGGATATGCATCCAAGCCTTGTTCGCCGGCTTAGACTGCCGGTAGAGGATTTGACACCCATCCAAGTTGCAGAGCGATGCGATGTGGCCTTTTCGTGTCTGCCACACGGAGCTTCGGCGCATCATGTGATGCAGCTGCTTGACGCTGGTTGTCGAGTTATCGATTTGTCGGCTGACTATCGATTGAGCACAGCTGCTCTCTATGAAAAATGGTACGGCGAAAAGCATCCGGACGCAGGTCGTTTGGGAACGACGCCTTACGGTTTACCTGAACTCTTTGCCAGCGAACTCAAAGATTGCAGATTGGTGGCAAACCCAGGTTGCTATCCCACGTCGGCGATCCTGCCTTTGTCACCGCTTCTCAAAGAAGGGCTCATTTCCCCGGAAGATATCATTGTGGATAGCAAGTCGGGAGTTAGCGGTGCTGGACGAACACCAAAACTTGGAAACTTGTATTGCGAAACAAACGAAAGCATTTCGGCCTATTCGGTCGGAAACCACCGGCATCAGCCTGAGATAGTCGACATCGTCAAGCGATTCAGTGGAGTGGAACCGCAGATTGTCTTCACGCCTCACTTGACTCCGATGGAACGCGGGATTTTGTCTACAATCTACGTGCATCCAGCGGCGGGCGCGACGCCAAATCAGATTCGCGAGTGCTTAAACACATACTATGATGCAAGCTCATTTGTGCGAGTTGTATCGCATTTGCCAGCAACACGATTTGTTGCGAGGACGAATTACGTAGACATTACGGTTCGAGAGAATGGTCCTCGAATTATTCTCATTTCCGCGATAGACAATTTAGTAAAAGGTGCAAGCGGAGCAGCCATTCAGAACATGAACCACATGTTTGGTTTAGAACCATCCATGGGCCTTTTGTGAGACAATCGGCCAAATGCACTGGTCAAGAATTCGGCGGTTTGACCCGCCGAATATGCAATCGCCGCCGGCTATGATTGTTTCGATATCGGGGAAACTTCAAACGCTCTGGAGACTCGTCAGCCAACATGAAAATAAACGCAAGGCCGCTGAAGGCACAAAATCCAAAGAGTGCACCAAGTCCCACATATCTGTACCAATAGGGGCCTGCGAAACGGCCAATAGTCGGAATTTCGAGGCGTGTTACCGACTTCGCTCCAAATTCAGTTCCCAGGCTTAGTTTGCGAAGACTTTCATTTATTTGGTCAGCAATCTCTTTTACAGCCTCTAAATCGGCAAGATTGATCGCATAGTTGTTTATGAGGAACTGGTTTTCCTTCATCTTTTCCTTTAATTCTTCGGCGTCCTTTTTAATCTCGCCTTTTTCGAAGGATAGCTTTTGGAGCGTTTCTCCGAGCACTCCGTAGACTAAGTTTAGTCGGTTCTCTATGGAAACGGATCCATCTTCCTTGCGACCAGCTTTGCGTTGCTTAACTCGAGCTTGGCTCGTGGAGTTCAATGCCATCAGCAATAGTTCTTCAAGTGGTCGCTTGGCTTCGCGTCCATTAGTAATCTGTTGCATCACTGCTTCGATATTCCTTATTTTCCCATCGATTTCGGAAATCGATTCCATGCTCTTAACGATTTTCTCGCTAGCAGGATCCTGGGGCTTGCCATCTCTCCAGATTAAGTTCGGATTTAATCTTAGCTTGTCGAGTTCCTTCTTTACGCCTGTTTTCGCCTGTTCATACTTTTCGCCAAATCTGATTAACGCATTCTGCGCATCTTTAGAGAACGCGTTGACCTTTTCGTTTACATGTTCTTCGTAACCGCTCACGATCGCTTGAACTATCTCCGCGGAAAGATCGGCATTGTCGGTGGTGACGCCAATATCGATTATGTCGCTGTTAAGATCTTTGGATCCAAGGCGGACGTCCAACATTTTCGATCTGGGGTCTTTGAGCATAAACACTATTTCTGCTGCGGATTTGCCCAAAAGTTGTCGATGCTGAGTAAGGTGTCCGAGTTCAACCGCTTTGGTAAGTACCGCAGAACTTCTGACAATGACCAGTTCGTCATCGCGCGAGCGGTTGTCCATCCTACTGTCGAAAGTGGAAATCGGAATTTCCTTGGGGGGATTCACAATTTGAATCTGAGCTGTCGCCTTGTACAGCGGTGGCACTTGAACAAAATAGAAACAACCCAGCGCGGCACCAACGACTGAGCCGAAAACAGGGAGCACTAACCAACCCAGCAATCTTTTTAGGCGACTAGGGCGAGTTAGTGTTTTCTGCTGATCCGGTTTTTGTATTTCATCGGAATCTGACATGGATTTCAATTCGTCCATCAACGTTCTCCCATATTTGGAGCAAGGCCGGTATCAACGAGAAGTGTTATCATGAATGCCCCCGAATTCAATTCGGGGGATCGTTACCTTCACTCTAATGTTTGTCCTGCGTGATTGCAAGAACATCAAATGTACCTTATGCCCGTTTGTACCAGATTCCATTTTCGCCCTTTGTCCTACCTCGTGTGGTCAGGCGTTTTACTATCGTTGCCTTGTTATCAAAAAGTGGTTCGATCTCAGGACGATCCATTTGCACCAGAGCCAAGAACCGCGACCTTGCATATTTTAGTCGTTGACCCCGAGGGTCGTCCGATTCCAAACGCAATGTTTCAGGAAGAACTCAGCCTATCGTTTGATCAAATGGCAGAATCGCCAATTTCCGTTGCTACTGATGCTAGTGGCGTTTTGAAGGTAAGTCGAGAAAAGAGACTTGACTGGGGCATTTGGGGTAGTTTCTATAGCCCTGGGTTCGCAATTGCAATTCATTATGCGTCGAGCCTGGATTCACCTAGACGACGCAAAGTAAAACTAGTTCCCGAGGATGCAATAGCTGTTCAAGTTTTTGACGAATATGGTTTAGCAGAATCCAATGCACTGGTCGCGCCGTCATTATGGATTCGAAACCCCTTGGTGAATCCTCATCGAACCATGCATCGCAGAACAGATGCCAACGGAAACGCTTCGCTCCTCGGATCAAAAAAGCAAGAGCTCAAGGCAGTCCACGTTGAAATGCCAAACCACAGCGGTCGAGATTATTTGATTCCAAAGTCGTGGGACAAAGAGACTCCATTGCAATTAAAATGGTCCGCATTCCAATCGTCGCTCGATGTAAAAGTGGTTGATTCGATGGGCAATGCAGTTCCCAAAGTCGCAGTTTTGGTTAAGTCCAAGGATGAAGATGCGAACGAAAATGTAATCGCTGAGCCAACCGTAGTCTACTGGCGAAGAGCATGGAGTGACGAAAATGGGATTTGCCATTTTCATGATATTTCGACCAAGGAAGTCGAAGTGGTCATTGGGTTTTTGTCGTTCCATCTCCACGGGTTGAACCCACACTCACAATTGGTAACGCTCAATGCAAATCGGACGTCTAGCATTACGATCAAGAAGCCCGATCTCAACCTGGTAAGCGTTTCAATGTTCCGAGAAGATGGAAACGCGCCACCTCGGCAAGTCATACTTGATTTTCGTAGCAAGGAGGGTGGATACACCATTGCAATCGCCGAAGAGGACGGAAATGCGGCTGTTATGTTAGAAGCAGGGAATTGGACATGTTCGACAGATGGTCTGGGATTGCCACAGGGTTTTCTCCAAGACGAGACGACTCTTTACGTCGTCGATGGAAAGGAAACGCAGTCTTTCCCACCCATGATGATGACTCAAGGTCAAATTATCTCAGGCGTGATCGAAGACCTTGACGTGGAAAAATTCGAGAGCAACGTCGTAGGCATAAAGGTTTCAACAGGAATTCCGATAAGTATTATGTGGCTTTCGGGTAAGTTTGAAAGTGACGGTCGTTTTGAAATCACTGTACCAAATGACGTTGACGATGAAGATGTGCTCATGTTTCGCGTTCCTGGAACCGAATTGCAAATCAACCAACGCTCACCGTGGAAATTGAGTCCCGTTTTGGAGACCGTTCCGGACAATTAGGCGAGGGGCAGCTTGAAATCTGCCTGTAGATTGGGTGGCACGCTCGCCGTTTGCCGCTCGTCTTATTTCGGCAACATCGAATCCTGTTGGAGTAACCACTCGGCAACTAACTTGGCTGCTACTGCGTTTCCTTGCTGATTCCAATGGCCAACCCCCTTTGCGGTATTTGAAAAGCCATGCAGGAATACACTGCTTCGCTCGGCTTCCTGCTGCATTGCGGATGCCAAAGCATAAAAAGGCAGGTCAGCCATCTCGCAGACTCGGCGTAACCTATTCTCCGATTCAAAGACGTCCTCGACCTCGCAAGTTGACGCCACACGCTTGCGAAAGTTTGGATCTGGCCAAGCCTGAAGCGAAGTAGAAACGTTGACGAGAAAAACGGAAGTGTGGTGCGTCCTACATTCGCTTGCAATGGCATGAATCAAACGATCTGTCACTTCCCATGCTTTTTTCTCGTCGGGACTCAGTTTCTCAGTTCTCTGATAGATATACCGCGATTCGTTTACGGCTGCAATGAGGATTGCTTCTGCATTGTTGGCTACCGTCGACTGTGCAGTCTTGGGGCGTTTCGCTTCCTGGATAACTTGCAGGATCCTCGAGCGATTGACGATCGCAGCCTTGATACGTTCGTACGGAGTATTCCCAACCATCCAAGGTAACGAGGCTCTAAAGGACATGTCAGAAACCAAAGTGCTGTTATCCCCCAATGTGAAATAGGGGCGAGACTCATCCACCGCCAGTTCTCGGCTATTGTTCCAAATGTCGTTCTCCGGGTAGACAGCTAACAAGACCGCGTCGGGATTGAGCGGGAACACATATTGCTGAAGCATTAATAACTCCTGAGCGGTCCCAAAGCCTGAAACTCCGCAGTTGATGACCTCATAGACACGCGACTCTGATACGCTAATTTGGTTTAGCAAATTCTGCAGTCGTGCGCAAAATGTATCAGCCTGATCAACCTGAAGCGCCTCGATAAAGGAGTCTCCTAAGACAGCAATTCGAAAGACGTTAGTCCTCTTTGCATTGATCTCGGGTCCTCGAAAGCCCATGGAATTGATGAATACATTTCCGTGTCCCTCCCTGGTCCAAACTCCAGAAGTGCCTTTTCGCAATCGAAAGCCACAGAACGGATCATGTTCATAAAGATTCGGGTAACCAATCCCCAGTATCCTCAAAGCTGGCTCCAGTATCGCAATCGCAACAAGGAAGCCAAATCCTACGGCCATCGCTTTCACCCGCCATGACCAGCGTCGTAGCACTTTCGACGGGACCAAATCCCGCTTTTGTTGAAGAACGTTAATGGTGAAGCTTCTTTCAAATAGCTGATAACGAGCCGTAAACGATTTGGAACAAATCGCTATTTGTACTCAATTGGTTGCTGCAGAAACGCAATCAAGTCAGCCAGTTCTTGTTGTGTGAATTTGACCTCGAGCCCTTCCGGCATCATCGATACCTTCGACATTTTAAGCTCGCTTACTTCTAGTCGCGAGACGACCTGCGAAGTTCCGTTCTCACGCTTGATGGTCAAGCTGTTTGCGGTTTCGTTGGACAGAACTCCCGTGAGGATTTCATCACTCTCCAAGAGGCAAATATACGATTGGTATCCCGGCTGGATGTCCACATTCGGGTCCAGAATGTTAACTAGCAGCTTCTCTGCAGAATGGTTGATGACGGTTGCCAAATTTGGGCCTATGTCGACACCTTCGACTGTTCCCTCACCACGTCGATGGCAATTGGCACAAGCTCTCGAGTAAACTGTTTTTCCATTTGCGGCAACTCCGCGCAAAGCAAGTGCTGGGCGATATTTCTCAATGATTTCCGAGCGAGTGGCACTCATCTGACTTTCGAATAAAGTTCGGCTTCGACTTGCAATTGCCTTAATTGGATGTTGGAGCAGTCGGCTTCGTTGCGTCAACTCAAAGACACTGATTCCGATTGCCCCGCTCTCCATGCTTGCAAGGAGATCTTCAGTCCACGCGCTTCTTGACAGCAATAAATCAATTGCTAGACCTCTCAACTTAGGAGTGAATTGTAGCCAGGCTTCCGATAGCTTCGCCGGAACAAGGCTGCTGGCACTCTGCCCCAACGCATTCAGGACAAGTGACTGAAGATCGGCATCGAATTGAGGCCGAAGCCACTGCGATAGAATCTCACAACCAAGCTCCCGAAGTTCCGGAACACGGCACAGAAGTGTTGCCGCAACGATTCGGTCCGCATCGACAGGACTTCGATCTTGAGCAACATTCTGTGCGGACTCGATTATCTTGCTGAGAGACATCAATGACGATTCAAGCTGTTTCGCCGAATCATTCGACTTGAGAGCCGCAAGGGACGATCCAGTGCGTTCGAGCGAGATCAAGAACTCATTCAAATTGCGATATTGCGAAACAGGTTCCGAAAGACCCCTGGGGCCTGCACTCAACAAAAGTGTCGCAATCGCTTCCTGATTGTTGCTCCCAATCGCCAATCGCAGGAAGGGCTCTCGAAACTTGTTAAAAACATGGGGGTATGTAAAGTAGGCGGTGTTAACCAGTGTCTTCACGTGTGGCAAAGCGGAACTCATCATCGCAGCAATGATTGCACTGTCGTCAGCATTCTTGATCCCAATTTCTAGAAGTGCATGCCCCGCCGCTTCCTCATGCCACTGACCGAGCGACAACGCAAGCTGCAACGCTACCTTTGCGTCGGAATCATGTACGAGTTTGATCAAGTGAGGAAGGATTGCCGGATCACGCTGATGTTCCGCAAGTACGATCGCATTCTCTCGAACCCGAGGGTGCGGGTCGTTCAAACCATCGACTATCATCGATCCATCGAGAGCCTTGAGACCATCTAGCGTATGAAGAGCCTGAACTCGAGCTTGCGCAGTTCGACCATGTTTGCACACCGCTTTCAATGGCTCGATGCTACTAGAATCCTGTTTCCACAAAAGAATTTGTTGGCACTTGTCGCGCTGAGTGTCATTTTCGCTGTCCATTGCGCCGACGAGTTCGACAATCGATAGACGATCCAATCGGACAGGTAGCCGGGACTTCCCTCCGGTTTCCGGTACAACTCGGTAAATACGTCCTCGATCTTCGCCGAGTCTGTAGTGCGGGAGCAGTTCTAACTTGCCAGCTTGGGGAAGCCAATCTGGATGCTCGATCATGTACCGACACATATCGGCCACCCACAGCCCTCCATCCGGACCGGTACGCGCCATCACTGGACGGCACCAACGATCCTCGCTGGCAAAGAAATCGAGTTTTTCCTCGCCGTCCGATCGCTTCGCAGAGTAACTGACTCCGGCTTCTTCCAGAACGTTGTGCTGGACCAGATTATGAAACGGTTCGCACATAAACGCATGTATCGCATTGCTCGATCCAAACAACAGACTATCGCTATAGAGGTTGCTTCCGCAAGCAGATGTATATCGTCCAGACTGTTCGAAGCTGTGAAACCGTTTTTCCAATCTGCTAGCAGGGAAAACAATGGGACTGCCGGGGCCAACGATGTGTCGAATTGATTCCGTCGCGGGAATATACGGATTTCGAGCGAAGTATCGATCGGAGATAACGTATTGCCAAAGTGGATTCGCGTTTTGCGTTCCAAACCAATGTCCCCATGCATCTCGGTTGCGTCCAAACTGCGATGGCCCGGATTCCAATTCGAGCACACCGCTATCCGGTTGAAATCGAAAATCACGACTCCCAATCTTGATTGACTGCCCATTGCGACTCGACAAGACATGCGTTTCCAGTCCATAGTTCGCATGATGCCCACCATTGGCGCAGTAAACCCAGTTGTCGATTCCCCAGCGAAGGCCATTGACTCGTAACTGTTGGTTTCCTTCATTGAAACCCTTAAGCAATACTTCATGAGAATCGCACTTGCCATCACCATCTGTATCTCTCAGGAACAAGATCTCGGGAGCCGCAGACACTAAGACTCCATCGCGCCAAGCGAGTATTCCGTTCGGAAAATTGAGGGCCTCCGCAAACAAGTGGCTCTTTTCAAAATATCCATCACCGTCAATGTCTTCTAATACGCGAACGCGACCTCCCGCTTTGCCTCGTCCATCCATTCCCAACGGGTAGTCAGCCATCTCAACCACCCACAATCTCCCAGCCGAATCCCAATCAAATGCGACTGGATCTAAAACATTAGGCTCTGACGCAACGAGTTCAACGCGAAACCCCGCTGGAACATGAATGTGCTTAAGCGATTCCGCTGGTGAAAAAGGCTGGCTAGCGGGCTCTAGTTGAACCTGTTCGTCACGCTTTGCTTCAATTCCCGACAATTTCCAAAGCGAAGCGATTTCGTTGGTGGTAATCGCCCTTTCGAACAAAGCCACTTCGTCGATTTTCCCTTGTAGCCCCTCGCCGATAGCGAAATTGCCTGGAGCAACTTGTGCTGCGGCCAGAGCCGATTCTTCGATCGGAGCAGCTTCGCCGTCGAGGAACAAGCGGACTGAGTTTCGCTCGCGCACGACGACTAACAAATGCCATGCATCGGCGGGTATTTTTTTAGAGCTTTTGGAAATGGACACAAAGTGTTCTTTGTTTTGATTTGCTCCGACGACGACCGAGTTGCCATCACGAAAGAGTGTCCCGTTCCGTTCGCTTGCGCCACTTCGTTCGCCGAGCCAGAACCACATGGCAAGCGAGTATTGATCCGCAATTGTCTTGCGTTCGATTGAGAGTGATCCGCCTGCCAAGTGGAGAGCCCGATTGATCTGTGTAGGGCCTGAAAACGCAGACGGAGTCAGTATTTCGTGGTTACCAATTCCAGTTCCGCTGGCGACGCCGGGAAGATACCAAGCGTAACCGTCCGAGATCATCGCGACATCGCGTTGCTCGACAGCATTGTTTGCGATGTTACCCGTCATCTCATTGAGTCGCCAATATCCGACGGGCTTCGCATCGAGAACCGTTTTTGCATAAGGACCATGGATGTCTTGAACAACGCGACGCGGCTTGTCGGACACTTGTTCTATGGCCGACAGCAACGTTTCAATAATCTTCGGTTCCGCCTTTTCTTCTAGTCCAGCGGTGCGGGCTGGCCACGTGGTGTATCCTCCGAGAGTATGTTGTTCAGGCGGAGGTATGTATCCCTCAGCACCGTTGGCCAACTCAATGTTGAAATGGTTTTTTTGTGGCGATTGGGCTCGCAATTTTAGCCCTGTTATTGCATACACTTCATTTGGAAGGGCACTGATGGTCAGGTCACCGATTCGAATGGCCTGAAGTTTTAGGGTTGTCGATTTGCGAGCATCGAGAATCAAAGCTTCCATCGCGTAGACTTCGGTCTTTGACTTGGGGAGTTCGTTTTCTATTTTCGCTGCGATCGGCTTGGCCCATTCAAGCCGCGAGGCGTCGGGAACGCGATAATTAAGACTCAGCGTCTTCTCGACTATTTTTAACGGAACATCGTCATGGTAAACGACTGTTGCAATCGCCTTTTCAGCGTATCGAGCAACCGATTCCGCATACAAATCCAGTGTTATCGTTTTGGCGGGGGAACCGTAGTCCATCCACATCAAGTCGCCGCTTGTTCCTTGCGACATAGCGCAAACAAATGGACCATTGCCATCACCAGGTTGATTAAGAATCGTTGCGACATGCTTTGCGAACAGGCCATAATAGTCGGCTGATACGGCGGGGGCTCCAAAATAGTGTTGCGAGTAGTTTGCCAAGACGGCCAATGGTCTTCCGTCAATCGCTTGAATCGAAATGACCGACAGTGCTGGATCCACTGGTCCCGATGGTCCGATGATCTCGGCGCTCAAGTAACCGGGATGCATATTCGCAAGTCCCGTCGCATTTCCAAACGGGTCGATCACTTTGGTTTCGGGTCTTCGAATCCATCGACGATTGTGCGTATGTTCCCAATCGTCAATGGAAGACCAACCGATACGAGCTCGTTCGAGTCGTTCGTTGGCTGCAACGATTGCACCAGCGATTTCACCGGGCAACCAAGCAGCATACTCTTTGTCTGCTCGAGTTCCGAGGCAAGCCATTGCGGCAGGTGCTGAATGCGTGTGCGTTGCCGAAACCATGATATGGTTCATGGCAATTCCGCATTGTTTGAATGCAAGTTCCTTGGCTTCATCAATAAGCGACTGAGACATCATGCAGGTATCGACAATAACCAAAGCTAGTTTTGTAACGGAGTTGTCGAGCACAATTGCCCGAGCAAAGAGGCGATCGTGAATCTGGGTCGATTTGACTTCCAAAAAGCCACCGGCTATGATTGACCTTGGCGTAGTCGGGGTAATATCCACTGCAACGGCGCCAGCGCGAAACATTGGCGATGACTGTGGCGTCTGGGCGCTAGATTGCGGCAGGAGTCGCGAAGTCAAAACGAATGTAAAGAGTGCGATTCTACAAACGCTAAGATTGAAATTGTTCATGGCATCAATTCTATTTCGGTAATTTTGAGCGTTCACCTGGCCTAGACTCAACTAAAAATACGACACTTCTAGCGGAACGCCGATATACTACACAAAAAACTCCGCTGCGTCGCAATAGCGAGCACCGATGCTACGCGCAAAACTGGCATCGCTATCCATGTCGCCTACCATAATTAGCTGTTCCGTATCCAGTTTGTACTTACGAATAAGATAGACAGCCAATCCCGGGATCGGCTTTCGGCAGAAACATCCCACCGGAAAAGCCGGATGCGGACAGTAAGCCATCTCGGCAACCGGCAACTCAAGCAATTCAGCTGTTCGCTGAAACGCGCTTTCGGCATCCGCTTGGCTTAGTTTGCCAGAAGCGATTCCGCTCTGATTTGAAACAAAAAAGAGCGAGTAGCCTTCGCCTATCCAACGCAATAATGTCTCTCGGCGATTTGGTAATAACTCGACATCATCTGCGTTCCTAGGGTAAATCTCGCCACTACGAGTCGTTCTTAACGTTCCGTCGACATCGAGTAGCAAGCCTTTTCCTGTGTGATCATTTTGCTTGCGTCGCACAAATGGAATGGAATCTATTGCCGAAAAACCCTCATCCCACTCAGGGCGTTCAAAGGAATCTTGCCAACGTTGCAGCGCGATCGGGGGTGGCAAGTTAGGATCTGCTTTGGCAAGCTCCTTCATGTCGGTAGGTCCAAGCAATCGTTCGTATCTGTCCAAAATACGATGAACTACATTGATGCGAGCTTCGTTAATTGACGTCTCAAGCAATCGACAACGAACAGGGATTCCCGCGGAATGAGCGATGCGAACGATGGCAGCTCTTGAAATTCGCGTGGGGTAAGTGTTGTCCAGTACGACCCGCTGTTGTCCGTCGCTGAGTAGTCGTTGTAAGTGCCCTGTCAAATCGTCTACCTTTCCGCCAATTTGATCGCGGTTCAAACGAGCGTACCCACGGTCCACATACGAATGAACCAATTCCGATTTGCCTGCCCCTTGGATCCCCATGAGTAAGACGATTTCGGCTGAGTCCCCAGGACCTGCATCGACTTGCAGTTTTGGCAGATTGGATGGAATCGCTGGAGGTTTAAGCGAGGCTGCTGCGTCTGCATCAACCTCGAACGCATATTTAATGCTAAGCGCGGTTTTGTCGCTAATGTCCAGTCTTAATTTTGTGGCGTTGATCGACGAAAGCAAGCTAGTTTGTTTGGTGGCACCTACCAAGGGAATTACATTATTGCCTGCGTCCATAACCGCGGCCAATGCGATTTCGTATGGTGAAACATTGTGACGAAGGCCTAATGGGACCAGTACTCGGTTTTTTTCCAGCTTCTCCGCTTTGGCAAATCCGCCTAACGGCCGGTAAGCCAAAAACGGAATCCCGAGTTCTTTTGAAAGCAGGATCATTCCATCCTTCGCCGATTTGCGAGCCAAAATACTTAACTCGCATTGAACTGCGGCTACGGTAAAATGGCGCATGGCTTGACGAACTTCGGCAGGTCCGACATTACAAAGACCAAGATGCTGGACCTTTCCCGCTTGCTGAAGCTCCGCCAATACTGATAGAGTCTCTTCAAAAGGAACGCGAGAGTCCTTGGCATGCAACTGGAGCAGAAACAGTTGTTCGGTTCCAAGTTCCCGGAGGCTTGCGTCAACAGATTGACGGATGTGTTTGGGTGCACCATTGGGTATCCATTTTCCAGCGGGGCGAACCAGTCCGACTTTCGTTATGACTCGAATGCTTTCTCGGGGTCCTTGCCAACTAGCGACCGCTTGTTGCGCGAGCCGTTCCCCGTAATGAAACTCCGCGTTATCAAGACAATAGCAATCGGCCGTGTCGAGCAATCGCACCCCATGATCGAATGCCGTATGCATTAGCTTTGTCGCCTGTTCCTGCGATGGCCTGCCTTCGGTTGAAAGACGAAGCAGCCCAAGTCCAATAGGAAGAGTCTGTGATCCGAAGATGCCAAATGGTTGAGAGGGTGCAACAGTCATGCGAATATTATATCAAACTTGTTGCGTCTGGTCTTTGAACTGCTTGTTACGATTCTGTCGTTTGCAACCGTCGTCGATTGTGACTGTCCGTCGCGGCTAATATCATCAAGCATTGAAAATCAGAATGTTTGAAATCGCCGAGTTCCAGGAGTTGACTATTTCCGCAACGTAGAAGAGCCAACGGAACTTCGGTGCATTTCTTGGTTCGCATCGCTAATTTAACGCCGCGCTCATCCGAAAATCCACCGCCCTAACAACGCGGGCATGCTGCGCGAAAGCCGCCGAATTTACTTCGGTGGATCGTTACGACCTCCCTAGCGATAGGTTACTAAGGTCAAAAACCCCCGGTGTGAAACCGGCGGCTTGTCGATGTGGCCAGTCGATCGTAGCTAGGTTGAATGTCAACGTCCCCCGGTATAAAACCGGCGGCTTGGTTAGGATTCGTGCAACCAATCCAGCTCGAAAGCCGCCGAATTTACGGCGGCGGATCGTTCTATCACCCGCAACGTGACGAATCTAACCGTGTATCGAGAGCTTCACTGACACCTAACCTAACGTTAGTATACAATAAGGGGAGGGAGGATATAGATATGTCAAAAATACAGGTCGACCAATTGATCGCGGAGAAAATCCGCAACTTTGAGGGCCCAATTGAACTTGTTGATTCTAATGGCCAAACAGTCGGTGTGGTCCGTCGTCCACCGACAGAGGCAGAAATTGAGCGAGCAAAGCAACGATCTAGTCGCGGTGGCGAAACATTGACGTGGGCACATGTAAGGACGAAGTTCCGGCAGGAGATCGGTGAGTGACATTCGACGTCGTGTTTTCGTTAGAATCTGCGGCGGAATTAGTACGGATTGCAGGGATTGTCACGGACTTCCGCATCCTGTGACGGATAGCGAATAACAATCTATTTGTCCATTGAACTGTGTGGCTTCGCCTGGTCACAACCGTCGGCGAGGACGCGACAATCATCATGGTCAACTTGATCATGAGGAAGCCTTGAGCGACGATGAAATCGTTCGTCAGTTATTGATGTTCGATTTCATTCGCCAATTTCTTCCGCAAGTGTCCAGGTACGGAGTTTCAGGCCTTTCAATTCTGAAAGTTCCAGACGCAAAGATTTGCTGTCTTCGGTTGTCAGTTTGGGCTGTGCGCCATTTTTATATTCCGCTGGTGACGCATAGGAAGCGGCCCCTTTTGGTGTGACGTCGGTCTTTAGTTTCTCTTTGTCAACCGTTGCGGTAAGCGTTAAATAGCGATCGGGTTTGCCCGCTCGCTTGAGCGGCACAGAGCGCTCAATTCGAATACGTCCGTCGTCAAGATTCTGTACAATTGTCGCAGAGGTTTCGATAGAGTATCCCGAAGTCTCTCCGTCATTTCGCGGAGAATCCGTTAGACGTGCATATTCCTTTGCCAATTCCCCGGTCATTCGAATAAAAATGTGATCACCCGTCTTTATTGGAGTGTCATGCTGCTGTGCGAGTAGGCCATTGCTGAAAACAATAACGGCAGCGAGGACAATTAAATTTCGTACGATCATTTTCGACTCCTTCGATAATCAAGATCACAAAACACAAAACACGCAAGTATAATAGCGAATTGGACAAACGACCTCTATAGTGATTTGCCAATCTCGACGGCTTTGACTGACGAACGAAAGATGACTGCATTAAAGAGATTTATCGACATTCGTTAGCTGGCTCATTGCCGAGCTTGTTGCTGGTGGCAATTACCAACCTGCGTAGATTGCGCAATCGCGGAGGTCTTGAACGAGCTGTGTCATTGCAGGCTTGATCCAAGCAAACGAAGCCGCCGCGGCCGTCGCTGGCACATAGGCGCTCAAAACGGAGCCAAATGTTTCCCTGGCCGGCACAGGATCGGTGGGCCTTGATTTGGCGATGAATGCGTCTATTGAGATTGCCGCTGCGCCCATTTGAAGACAGCGAAACATCTGAAGACCATCGCATAGGTTTGCAGAAACTAGAATCTTGGTCTTCGCCCCGGAATCTTGCACCGCCTTGATGGATTGTTCCAGCGTCGAATCGAGTGGGGCCAATCGCAGGCTACACCTTTGAGACATTTCGTACTGAACGTCAACAAGAAGCGTTATGAAATCAAAACCGCTATCTATCAAGAAACGCAAATCCTCGTAAACGGCTCCGGGGCATACAGCAGCTCCAATTGGACATTTCCCGCATGATACGACTCGCAAAGCCTCGACTCTTTTTCCAAGCTGCTCAAATTTCGAAATATCGATAGGCAAACATGGGGTCCACCTCGCTCTTCGCGAATTGGCAAGCGTCTGAAATGGCAGCCCAACCATTTGCAACTCAATTGCGGCGGCGTTTTGGAAGGAGGGCGCGTCAAAAGGTTCGTCTATCTTCAGTGGCGATATCCTATGAAATGACTTCGACACGTTTTCGCTCAGCCCGGTATTTGTTCGACCAATTGATTCGACCACGTTACCAAGCCAAGCAATGTCGAAACTGCTGAGCTCGGACAAGAGAAGCTGCTGACTACTTGAGGATAGGCCGGCGTCCGAAGTCAATCGTGTGAACAGAGGCGGATTCAAAGTAAAGCCGTCTAAGCCATTTGAAACCGATATCTTGGCCGCCATCGTTGACTCAGTAGTCGATTCCCGAAGCAGTGGATCAATTCTACCGAGCAACGGTTCATAACGCGGAGAAGTTCGTTTGTACGGCAATTCGTCTTGGCCAGGATGATCATTCGACTTGCTGTTCATCTTATGCCTCCGTATGAATGGAACGAAATACACGAAACTCTTTTCCAACAGACTTGATGCTTGACTTGAGCATCAGCATACCAATCTTGAGTCGATCGGGTTCACGCAGCCGCTGCTCTTCGATGTCGGGGCTAATCGATTCTGCGTCGCCGCGAATGTAGATCGTCCCGCCACGCATTCCATGACCTAAATGCAACCCTGCGGAACCGGCAACGATGAGTGTCCCGCTCTGCATCCCAAGACCAGCGTAATTTGACACCGAACCTCGGACAAAAATGTCCGCGCCTTGCATGCCTACCGCTGCTCGCTCACCTACATTTCCGTAAATCGCAATCAAACCGCCGGCCCCGAGTGCTCCTACCGATTTCTTTGCATGCCCTCGAACAACAATGATTCCCGATACGATGGAGTGCCCGAAAAAACTACCGACGTTTCCTTCGACATGGCATTCGCCATCACCGAAGGAGCAAAATCCGAAATCTCCTATCGCCCCCTGGACTTCAACTTCACTAATATCTCTGAGTCCGGCTCCAACAAAATCTTGACCGCGTGCGCCTGATATCGTGACCGATACTGCCGGCATGCTGGATGCATCGGTGCATTCTCGGCGTATCGAGTTGATGTGCAAATGAATGGCCTTCAGCATCTCCATTGGCGACACTGTTTCCAAATCAAAATTCAATGTGGATTCCAACGGAGGTCTTTCGGATGGAAGCAGCGAGCGGGCGGGATTAGCGAAGGTGTCATTTTTTTGGCGTCGATCATAACTCGGGCTGAACCGCACGCTAGCGCGTTGCGGCTGATCAGCCGAAGGGCGCTAGCCCACGGTTTGCGGCCCATGTTGTGATCGACGTCATTTTTTTCACTGCACAATCAATCAAGTTGGCTTGCCTTCACGAATCCATTTTGAATGCCGAGCCAAACCAACAGACCTTTTTGCAAATGCATTCGGTTCGCAGCTTGAGGGAAGACAATGCTGCTAGATGAATCGATCACATCGTTGGTAATCTCCAAGCCTCGGCGTGCCGGTAGACAATGAAGTACTTTGCAATGCGTTGGTGCGAATTTCATCATTGAAGCGTTGATCTGGTAAGGAACAAAATCGGTTGAACGGGCTTTTGCTTCCGCTTCCTGACCCATGCTTGTCCAGACGTCTGTGTAGAGGAAATCTGCGTCCCGAACCATCGATTGAATGTCCGTTCCTTGCTCAAAATCGAGCTTTCCGAAATGGTTACGAATACGTTCGACAAGTAGCCTATCGATATGATACTTGGTGGGGCCAGCAAGTCTGAACTTTACTCCGCAAATAGCGGCACTTTTCAGAAGGGAACGGGCCACATTGTTCCCGTCACCGACGAAGGTAAGCTGCTTTCCCTTTAGTTCACCATTGGTAAACTCACGCATCGTCATCATGTCAGCCATGGCTTGGCACGGATGAGATTGATCGGTCAGGCCGTTGATGACCGGCAAAACATTGTAAGCCGCAAGTTCATCGACGGTAGACTGCGAAATCGCCCGACAAACAACAAAGTCGCAGTAGCCTGCAAGCACTCTTACAAAATCTGCAATGGTCTCGCGTTCTCGCCAACCAACGTCATTCGTCAAATAGATTGCCGCCCCGCCCAGTTGGATCATGCCAGCTTCGAAACTCACGCGTGTGCGCAGACTTGCCTTCTCAAACAATAGCGCAAGGCTACGGTTTTTGAGGAGGTCTGGCCGATGACCTTGACCAAGCTTGCGTTTAAGGGCATCTGCTATGTCAAGGATTTCGTGATATTCGTCGACCGAAAGATCGAACAGAGAACGAAGGTGCTTCATGTTATTTTTTGTCAATTCGAATGGCGGATGATTGTCTGTTTTGAATAATCTCCGTGCCAATTCCGGCTGTGGTATAAATCTCAAGCAAGAGCGAGTGCCTGACTTGACCGTCGATGATATGAACCTTGCCCACACCTCGATCTAAGGTGGACAGGCATGCTTCCACTTTCGGGATCATCCCCCCCGCAATGACCCCATCTTGAATCAGTTGTCTAGCTTCGGCGGCAGTTAACGAATGAATAACGCTATTCGGATCTGCCTTGTCGCGTCTTACTCCGTTTACGTCACTGATGAAGATTAGCTTTTCTGCCCCCAAGGCCTCAGCAACGGCCATCGCAGCTGTGTCTCCGTTGACATTATACTTTTGACCATTCGCATCCAAACACATCGAGGGGATGACCGGAATCTGTTCCGTGTAGGTTAGGGCTTCAATGGTTTGGCGATCGACTCGAGTTACTTGACCAACAAATCCGAGGTCAAGTGGTTCCGAGCCTGGTTCTTCAAGCAGGAGTTTCTCGCCGAACAACACGTTAGTCGTCCGGAAATTCAAGTTGATTGCGCGCCCTCCCAGGCGTTCAATCTCGCTAGTCAACTGCTCGTTCAATTCGTACGCAAGCGTATTCTCTACAATCTCAAGCGTTCTAGCGTCTGTTACTCGACGCCCTTTAACCCATACCGGTGCAATTGCCGCCGCTTCCATCGCCTTGTTAATGGACGGCCCGCCTCCATGAACAACCACGGGACGCATTCCAACGGTCTCCATGAAAATGATGTCCAACAATGTATGCTGCATCGCATCTGGATTGGCCATAAGCGACCCGCCCAGTTTGATGACCGTCGTCTTTCCGCGAAACTTGCGTATCCAGCCCATCGCTTCAATGAGCGTATCCGCCTTTGCGATTGCTTCTGTCGTTCCGTTCAATTCACTTCCTATCGGTTTGGAACTGTCCGGAAGGGGTCCCGTTCAGCAAATAAAGAATTGTGCAAAAAAATAGTCATCCTAAAAAACTCACGATCAAAATAAACAAACGCCGACGCGATGCGGATCGAGCCGGCGATGCTATTTTTCAGTTTGTAGATCTTCAATGCAGGAAATCGTGAGGGAGGAAACGTAATAGTGTACTTGGCATTGAGTACATGTGTCAACAATTGGCCCAACATCAAGAAGTACTCGTTTTAGTGTTTTGCAGGCAGGGGGTAAATACCGAAGACAGGTTGAATTGGTTCGGCCAAACGGTCTAAGAGCTTGTTTTTCGATAGACAATGGTTCGGCCCACTTGACTTTGCACCAACCCTTTTGGCAACACCGAAAGACTCTCAGACGCACCCAACATCAAAATGCCACCGTTGGTCATCGAAGCGACCAGTTTGTCCACAATTTCACGCCGTGTGTTTTGATCAAAATAGATCAGCAGATTTCTGCACAAAACCAAGTCGAAACCGCCAATGTCTGTAAATGGCTTGATTAGATTCAAACGCTTGAATTCCACCATTCCGCGAATTGCTGGCTTAACAGTAAAACAGCTATCATTTTTGTCAAAATACTTTTGCTTTAATTCGTTCGAAAGTCCTCGATCCAATTCCCATTCATAATAACTGCCTTCCCGTGCTTTCTGCAGAGCCTGTTCCGAGATGTCGCTGGCCAATATATGAAAACTGTCATAGGTCAAACGAATGGGATTGAAGCCGGACTGCGGTTGTAATTCGATGTATTCCAGTATTGCCATCGCTAAACTGTATGCTTCATTCCCAGTCGAAGAGGCCGAAGACCAAATCCTCAATTTTCCGAATGGTAAACCGATACTTCGCTGTCTCTCGAACTTGTTTCGGATCAATTCGGGTAAGAGGGTACGCCGAAACTCTTCGAATGGGTGCCCATCCCGATTGAAAGACGTCTCTTTCGTCGTAATCGCTTCGATGATCTCGTCTTGTAGCGTCAAACCCGCTGGTCCAGACGAACGCAAAATCAATTCAGCATAGCTTGAAAATTTGTTATTGCGCAATACTGGTTCAAGTCTGGAACGAATCAAGTACTGCTTGTCCTCACCAAGCCAAATGCCGCTAAGTCGCTGAACGAGCAGTCGGATATCTTTGAACTCTTGTTCCGTTAGATTCATGAGTCGCGAACTCCTTTTACGAGCTCAAGAAGCGTAAGTGCAATCTTGTTTAAAGGCAACACCAAGTCCACGCAGCCGGTCTCAATTGCAGCGCGGGGCATGCCCCATATCACACTTGTAGCCTGATCCTGAGCGATCACGAATCCGCCGGCTCGTTTGACTACGCGAACCCCCTTTGCACCATCGTCTAGCATTCCTGTCATGATGACTGCGACCAAAGACGGGCCGTAAACAGCTGTCGCAGACCTTAGAAACACGTCTACGGCTGGCCGAGAGTGATTTTCGGGAGGTGCGTCGCTTAAGCCGATCGAGATATTTCCGCCCGGTTGTCGAAGAATCATGTGGCTACCACTCTGCGCCATGTAGACTCCCCCTGGAACGATGGGCATGTTTTCGCGAGCCTCAGAAACGCTTTGTCCTACACAACGTGTAAGGCTTTCGGCCATGTAACCGCTGAGTCCATTGAGATTGTGCTGAACAATGAAAATAGGAGCTTTTGTCTTACCAACAATTTCCGGCAACATCTTAACCAGAGTTTCTGGACCACCGGTTGAAATACCGATCGCAATAGCTTTGTATCCTGAGGCCAGAGGCTTGGTTCGTGAATCAACTACCGAGGTCATTTGGGTAATCTGCTTCGGAAGTGTCTCCATTTGACCGGCCCCAGGCATCGATGAGGTGGCGTATTTCATCCGAAACAATTGCAATTTGGACAGCATCTCCTTTTGCAATGCCGCCATATTCTCTGTCTCAGACCCTCCGCTCGGTTTGAGAATAAAGTCGATAGCACCGAGCTGAAGCCCTTCTACTGTGCTTTTTGCTCCCTGTTTTGTAAGCGAGCTGATTAAGACCGATTCGGTTTGAACAGCATTTGGCCGCGAACGATTCAACTCTCGAATCGCTTTGAGCGTTTCTAGGCCATTGACGCCCGGCATTTCGATATCGAGAGTTACTAGATCGACCGGATTTTGCCGCAAAAACTCAATCGCCTTTTCGCCATTGAATACAGAACCGACGACAGCTGCATCCGGAAGTTTGGCGATGACGCTTTCTAAGATCCCGCGAAAAATTCGCGAGTCATCTACAATCAATATACGTACTGGATTACAAGCCATTGCTAGGTATTTTGAATTGGGATGAGATTTGAGAAAGCTCGATGGAAAGTTGCGAGAGATCTTTGGATTCTGTCATGACCCCATTTGCGGATCGATTTGTTTCAATCGTCGCCTTACTCACTTCGCCAATTGTAGCGGCAATCGAAGAGGCTACCAAGGCAGCCTGACCAACATTTCTAGACACGTCGTTGGCCCCTCGGGTGGCTTCTGCGATGCTGCGGGCCATATCATTTGCGGTTGCGGCTACTTCGGCAATAGACCTTGCGATTTGGCTAACCCCAGAATTCGCTTCATAAATATTGTGCGAAATCGTTTGTGCGGCGTGGCTCTGTTGCTCCACCGATTTGGAAATCCCATTGGCTGAATCGTTGATTTCCTTGATAACGCCAGCGATGGTCTGTATCACGCCTACCGCTTGACGCGTCCCAGTTTGCACTCCTTCGATCTTGGTCGCAATGTCTTCCGCAGCTCTAGCACTCTGGTTCGCCAGTTGTTTGATTTCATGAGCCACAACGGCAAATCCTTTTCCTGCCTCACCTGCCGAGGCCGCTTCGATCGTAGCATTCAACGCAAGGAGATTGGTCTGCAAGGCAATCATCTTGATCGTTTCGGTGACTTTGCTAATCTCCGTACTGGAACGATCCAGCAGCTGCATCGTGGAGGTTGCCGAATCGGCCATCTGGCTTGCGTTGCTGGCGACTTGGGCTCCATTTCGGACATTACCTAGCACCTGTTCAAACGCATCCGAAATGGCATGAAAAGCGCTAGAAACAGCTGCGACATTGCTGGATGTCTGCTCCGCGGCCGATGAAATTGCTCCAACGGAGACACTCATTTCCTCGGTTGCAGCAGATATGGCTGCGAAACTGATACTCAATTCCTCCGCAGCTGAACTCATCGTACTAATGTTTGTCGACAATTGCACAGAAGAGATTGAAGCGTCATTGGCCCGCGTGGAAGTGGACTCGCTCTGCGAGATCAATGATTTGGCAATCGTGCCAAGATCACTTGATGATGCAACCAGTTCCGAGGATGCGTTCTTGATTTTCCGTACTACGCCTGCAAGCGAATCGGCTAAAGAATCCGTAGCAGTTGCAAGTTCTCCGACCTCATCTTTCTGCATGAGATTGACACGTGACATAAGATTTCCACTGGCCATGTCAACTGCGAGATTCTTTAAGAGGAAGATAGGCCGCGATACAGAACGAGAGACAAAGAACGATGCCAAGAAACCAAGAATTAACCCCGACGCAGTCGTCGCCACAATATAAAGTACGCTCTTGTTGTATATGACTTGGCTCGCCGTAACCCGATCCTTGGACTCGTTTTGTAGCATCGCTGTGACATGCTCGATCAGCTTAAGTATTTCATCCGTCGACTCCTTCGACTTGAGAGAAATCGCAATTGCTTCTGCCTTGCTGTCCGCCGTGTTTTGTCTAGCCAAATCCAAGCATTGCTTGTTCTTGGCCGAAAAATCATCTACCTCTTCGATTAACTTGGCGGACAAGTCTTTGGCTGATGGTGCAGTCAACGACAATTCCAATGCACCGACCCCCTTTTTAAGTTCTTTCGCCGCAGTTTCGCCTGACGATGCGAATTCATTCGAAGCACTATCAGTACTCGCCAGTACCGCATTCTTTTGAGAACGGATCACTTCAACTAGCTTGCGTTGGATGTCTGCCACCTTTACAAATTTCTCAATGATGTCATTGCTGAAGGATTCATTGTTTCCATTGAGCGTGGAAAGCCTAGATTGTCCAACCCATCCAGTAAGCAACAGAAATCCCGAGAGGATGGATGTCAACAAAATTAACTTGGTACTTATCTTGAGGTCGTTCATGATGTTTCTTCTTAGGTGTTCGTACTTTGGCTTTCGATTTCAACAATGGGCAGAAATTTTCGTGGATTGAGGACTACCAACAAATGCTCTGGGAGACGGACAACTCTTTCGATCAACCCACTCCGACCGTGTGACGCCAATCCGAGTCTGCTTGACTCGCCAGCATCTAGATCGCTACTACTAACTTCGACAATTTCGCCGACATGATCGACAAACAGTCCAAATGCTTGTCCAATTGTAGGTTTGAAAATAACCAAACGCCGAGCAACCTCGCCGTTGGCCTGCGGAAGCTCAAGGAGTTGTTTTAGGTCCAATCCTAAAATAATTTGGCCCCGAATATTTATATATCCGCGCACTCCAAACGGAGCGTGCGGAATGCGTGTGCATGTAACGTCGTCTGTTATTTCTTTGATATCGGCAAGCGGTATACCAAACAATCGATCGGCAGCACCGAAAGTACAAAACATCGTAGGCTGATCGTTCATTTAATGCTCCTCACTTTCGATTCCTAAGAGTTTTCGTACGGTCACAATCAAACGATCGTGATTCAGTTTCTCTTCGAAACCATCGAAACCGCATGCCTTGGCTCTACTCTCGTTTTCCGCTTTGTTGAGCGATGAGAGGGCTAGGAATTTCGTCTTGATTCCCTCTTTTCTAGCCGCTGCGCAAAACTGCCAACCATTCATGTTCGGCATCTCGATATCCGACACTACCAAGTCAAATGTCTCGCTAGCTAGTTTGCGCATGCCATCGTTTCCATCAACTGCGGTCACTACGGACAACCCTTCACGTTCGAAGTATCGTTTTACCACTTCTCTAAAGAATCGCGTATCATCCACTAACAATAGACGATGAGAACCGTTGGTCGGTTCGAAAGAAGACGACAACGTGTCCCCGTCAACACTATCGGACGGCACTTTCTGAAGCACTGGTTTGTCAGCTGCCGAACCGAAGATCTGTTCACGTAGATACTGTGTGTCCAAGAAAAGAGCGAGTCGTCCACGAACAATGGCTGTGCCCAAGATACCTGGATCATCAACCGCGACCTCGTGAATCTCGATAGCAAGCGACTCCGAGTCAATAATTCGCGAAACCATTATCCCCATGGGCTCGCGGACAAATTTGGGAAGAAGCAAATGCATTTCTGGCAACGGCTCGCAGGACGATACATTAAGGTACTTGTCGAGATGAACGATGCGTGTTGCAACCCCTTCGATTGTGATAAAACTCTGGTTTCCTACGTGTTCTACTCTGTCCATAGAAATAGATTCGATCCGACGCACTTGGACCAAGGGGACAGCAAATTGCTCTGCCGGGCCATATTCAAACAGCAAGACGCGATGCACTTCGGCTGCGTCGCGGGTTATTGGCTCCCCTTTTGCAATTGTTTCGACTCCGAAACAGCCAGCGTGTTCAGCAATGCCTTCAATGTTGGAAATGAGTGAAACACATCCGTCCCCCATAAGGGTTGCACCCGCAAAGATGTCAAGCTTCTTTAACGATGGATGCATCGGCTTAACAACAACTTCCACCGTCCCTCGTACGTCGTCCACCAGCAAGCCAAATTTTCTGTCGCCGGTTCGAAGCACCAAAATGTACTCAATCCGCTTTGGATCTCGATCGGCGGGTTTGTTGGCCGCCATGATCTCATACTTCACCGCAGCGTTGAAAGGTTTCGGCCGCTTAAGCACTTCTGCATAACGAACAACCGGCAATAGGACTTCTCTCAGTCGATACATCTCTGTGTCATATGCATGTTCGATTGCTCCTTGCCCTCCTGGGTACAAACACACTATCTCTTCCAATCCGCGTTGAGGCACGGCGAATCTTTCCTCGCCGACAGTCACGATCAGACAGGGAATAATCGCAAGCGTCAGCGGAACTCTCATTACCATCGAAGTGCCTTTTCCGGGCTTCGAGTCGATGGTCAGCGAACCTTCAAGCCTTTCGATGTTCGTACGAACGACGTCCATTCCTACTCCGCGACCGGAAACATCGCTCACTTGTTTTGCTGTAGAAAAGCCTGGGAGTAGAATATAGGAATAAAGTTCCTTTGGTGAGATCTTTTGCAACTCCGCTTCGGTCTTAAGGCCCAAAGCAAGTACTTTTGTTCGTACCGCATTCGGATCAATTCCACGCCCATCGTCTCGGACTTCGATGACAACTTGTCCGTCCGCGGTTTTGGCAGACAAGGTCACTTTCCCAATGCGTGGCTTGCCGGCATGAAGCCGAACTCTCGGCGTTTCTAAACCGTGGTCGATGCTATTTCGAATGAGATGAATCAAAGGATCCGAAAGCTGCTCCAAAACAGTTTTGTCGAGTTCAACTTCCTGCCCAACCGTCACAAGCTCTATTTCTTTACCAAGTTGTCTGCTTAGATCGCGCACCATTCTCGGAAAACGATCGAATAGACTCCCGACAGGCTGCATCCGCGTCTTGAGAACAGACACTTGCAACTCTGAGGTTACCGAATTGAGGCGCTGGATAACCGCTCGAGGAGCACCATCCAGCTCACCAAACGCAAGAAGTGCTTGATTGCGGACTAAAGTCAGTTCGCCGACCAAATTCATTAGCCGATCCAACAATTCGACTTGAATTCGCAGACTGACTGATCGTTCGGTGCCCAAATTGGGTACTGAGGCAGCACTGAGCTGTTTGACGTTTGCAAACTCGCTATTTTCGTTGATTTCGACATGTGGAGAAACGGTTTCCACCGCCGGACTGGTAATTCGTTCAGCCTGGGACAAAGAACTCTGGGGCTCCCTCGGCAAAGCAGCTGGCAGTATCGGCATTGACTGTGTCGGCATTGACTGGTCGATTGGAGCGTAATCCATCGTTGTGATCGGGTTGTCATTGGCTACCCAAATCACAGCCTTTGGAAGACCAGCTATAAGATCGACTGGCTCGTAAAAAAGTTCCCCCGATCGTTGTGCAACTTCGGCGAGGAAATGTGCCAGAAAGCCGTAGCCATCCTTTGTTTCTAATTTGCGAAGATCAACTGCTCCAAGATCGCTCCAATTCAAGGCAGAAGAATGCGGTGACAGCGCCCTAAAAAGGTCGAAAACTGTTGAATTCGGTTTTATTTCAACTTCAACTTTTGAAACTTCAAAACTGTCGGCCTTTATTGTCAAATCGCATTCCGGCCAATCAACAGACCGCAGAGTGGCGATCGAAACGAGCGAGTCCAAAAAAGCAAGAATTCCATTTGGAGCGGCGGGCAAGTTCACCTGAAACGTATTCGTTTTCTTGAGGATTTCCACCGTAGACTCGTCCGACGAATCGGCAACGAGGCTATTGAGCCTCTGCAGCAAACTACTGATGTCTTGTGATTCGCTATGGTCCAGATCATCCAGCATTGCTGCAAGTCGATCGTTTGTTACGAGAATTGATTCGACCACCGATCTCGGTGGGGCGACCGAACTGTCTCGATAGTTTTCTAGGACACTTTCTGTGGCATGCGCTAAGTTTTGCAGTTTGTGAAACCCCATAAACCCAGCGTTGCCCTTTAACGAGTGCACGGCTCGGAGGCTGACATCGATGAATTCTCGAACCTCCGACTCACCTACGGCATTTTCAATGGACAGCATCGAGTTCTCCAACACCTGCAAGTGTTCACGAGACTCGACAACAAAGTCCGTTCGTAAAGTATTCGTCGCACTACTCATCCCGGCCCCTCGACTAGAGAAACGGAACGAGCAATACCCACCGCGCAAAGTACGCGATAAACCATGGGCGAAGCATGTTGGAGCTTCAGTTCTCGACTGTTTTTCTCCGCAAAACGAACGGCGGAGTGCAGCAACGCTAAGCCAATTGCGTCGAGATCCTCAGTCTTGGACAGGTCCAAAACCACCTCAGTGTATGCTGGTTCGTGAGCAAACGCTTCCAACAATTCATGTCGCAATACTTCCGAGTTATTTGCTCGTAGCTTCTTCGGTGCGAACAAACAATTGGATGGCTTATTTGTATTGGTCCTCGAATTCTTCCTCGGATTGTTCCTCACCGAAGGTTTCGTTGGAGTGATCGGTAATTCAGCTACCGGAATTTGGACGGTAACTGGTTTCGCTTCCGATCGGATTGCGTGGACGACATCAATTGGCGGAATGCCGATTGACTCGGGCGCACCTGTTTGCTTCGTAGGCCTAGCTTCTTGAGCCTCCGATTTAACCGGTCGTCCCTGCAGGACACATCGTAGCTGTGCAACCGTCGATGCGGTAATATCCTTGAACAAATCCCAATTTGCGTTCTCGCTTTTGGACTCGTTTGAAATTTGAGCAAGCAAATCCACAGACTGAAGCAGCACGTCTATACCGTTTGGCTCCAGAACCAACTCGCCCCTTTGAGCAGCGACAAAACAATCTTCCATCACATGTGAAACTTCAACCGCAGGCATAATACGTACAATCCGCGCAGCCCCTTTAATTGAATGTGCGGCTCGCATCATCCCATCCAGAAGACCTGGCGCATTGGCGTCGTTTTCTAGTTTGAGAAGCCCGTTCGTAAGCGACGCGGCATGCGTTTCGACTTCGGCGCGGAAAAGCTCCAGCATCATTTCGTTGTGATCGTAGCTCACGCGTGATTCCTTTACTTTCAAATGGAAAACCTGTGGTGGTAGTCTAGACTAGACAGGTCGAGATTCAATTAAGAAGCAACGATCCTAATAAAGCTGTGGACTTTCCGCGACGGAAATGTAACGTTGAGGTAGATTGAATCGATTGTAACGCCGCATGGGTTTTTGGGAAATTATCTAGGATGAATCGAATGTCAGGAAATTCCACCTCCAATTCCAATGCAAATACAGCAACCCGGCCAAATGGCCCAGTGGTCTTGCTAGTCGACGACCAAGCCATTGTTGGGCAGGCGATCAAAAGAATGCTGGCGGATGAACCGGACATTCAGTATCATTTTTGTCAAAATCCGTTCGAATCGATCGAGATGGCCACCAATCTTAAGCCCACTGTAATCCTGCAGGATTTGGTTATGCCAGAAGTCGATGGTCTAACATTAGTAAAATTCTTTCGGGCTCATTCAGCCACCCGGGAAACACCCCTCGTCGTGCTCTCGTCGACCGAAGATGCGAAAACGAAAGCGGAGGCCTTCGGATTGGGTGCCAACGACTATTTGGTGAAGCTGCCAGATCGAATCGAATTGATTGCACGGATTCGATACCACTCCCGCGCCTACATCAATCTCCTGGAACGGAATGAGATGTTCACTAAACTGTCGGCGAGCGAACAACGCATGACCCACGAAATGGAAACGGGTGCAAAATATGTTGCCTCATTGATCCCGCCCCCAATCCAAGAACCCATCAAGATTGATTGGCGGTTTGTGCCCAGTGCAGAGTTAGGTGGCGATTCCCTTGGCTATTTCCCATTGGACGAAGACCGTTTTGCGGTATTCTTACTTGATGTAACGGGACATGGTCTTGCATCTGCACTGTTGGGAGTCACCGTTTCGAATGTGCTTCGCGCTCGAGCCTTGCCAAATGTTGATTTTGCAAATCCAAGTCAAGTGCTTTCGGCGTTGAACAACACCTTCAAGATGGAAGAGCAAGACGGGCGAACGTTCACAATGTGGTATGGCGTATTTGAACCCAGAACACGTCGGCTCGTATGGTGTGCCGGAGGCCATCCGTCCGCGTTGCTTTTCAAGCCGGGACAAACTGCACCCATGGAGCTTGAGTCATTGAATCCGGGCGTCGGCATGTTTGAGTGGGATGACTTTGAGCAAAAAGAGATCGTCGTTCCTGAAAACGCGAGGATCTTCATTTATAGCGATGGTGTGTTTGAAATCGACAAACAGGATGGCGTGATGTGGACGTTTCGCGAGTTCATGCAATTCATGTCTCAACCCGAAGATGTGGACCAAAACGTGATGGACCGGCTGATTAAGCACGTACGAATGCTCAAAGGCGGCGACGTACTCGACGACGACTTTTCGATCATGGATTTGAAGTTGTAGCGGTGCCAAATGGGATCGGTGATTATTGCATGGACAATTCGCATGTCCATTTTCATGTTCTTTGGTACGCTCGTCGCCTGGGTGCTTCAATTAAAGCCTGGGCGGTTTGATAGAACGTTGCGAATGCTCTGGTCAGTGAGCTTTGTGCTTTTTGTCGCTCACGTTTTGGCTGCGTTTCATTTTCATCATGGCTGGAACCATGCTGCAGCGGTGGCTGAGACTGCGCGACAGACTCGCGACTTGATCGGTCTCGAGTTTGGCGTTGGCTTGTACTTCAATTACTTGTTCCTGCTAGTCTGGGCATTCGACTTGACATGGATCTGGTTCGTAGATGCAGAAATCGCAAAGCGTTATCGTTGGTTGAGAATTGTCTGGATAACCTACTTGATTTTCATTGCGTTCAACGGAGTCGCAATTTTCAAAAGTGGGTGGATGCGAGCAGGCGGAATTACAGCGCTCACGCTGATATCGCTGGGCGCTGTTTTGCGATGGAAACATAAGCACCGTCCCAATGAATTCAGGTGCTAGCGAGGATTATTCACAACCCGATGCGTAAGCGAGGGACCAGCAACAAAATCCCTTGCTTACGTATCGGGTTACGAAAAACAGCCTGCATTTAAACTGTTTTTCGCTGATCGCCAGTATGCAACTATTGCGAATGCAATCGTTTCCGGCGGCTTTAAGCCCAATGGCACTCAGTTTGAGCCGCAACGCCTTAGCGTGCGGGCCGGAAGTGCAGTTGATGCTCGGCGATTCCGGCCCTCATGCTAGCGCATGGAGGCTCAAAATCTACAAAGTGAGTATTCCGTGCCGTTAATTCGGCACGGAGTGCCGAGCCACACTTTGGCACTTTCTTGTTTAGATCAATTTGCTATCTTGCCTATTTCTGCGGTGGTGTTTGCCTCACGCGGATTATTCACAACCTGATGCGTAAGCGAGGGACCAGCGACAAAATCCCTCGCTTACGCGTCGGGTTACGAAAAACACTCTGCATTTAGACTGCTTTTCGCAGTATTACCTTGCAACGAAAACTCGATGGCCAATGAATAATCCGGGCTGCATTTGTCGTTAAATCTTTCAAATCTTTCCATTTCCTTTTGCGTGTCTATTCATTCGCCCCCAGCGCTTCCCTTGAAATGTTCTTATGGAATCAAGATTTCGAATTATTGCCCCTGGTTCTACCCTGGGAGTCTTTGGTGGAGGACAGCTTGGACGAATGTTTACCCATGCGGCTCAGAGGCTTGGCTATCGAGTTATTGTGTTTACAGACGAGGTTGATAGCCCGGCCGGGCAAGTCGCACAGGAAACGATTCGCGGCGACTACCTTGACCCAAAAGCGGTTAGGCAGTTTGCTGAACGAGTGGACGTCATTACCTTAGAGTTTGAAAACATCGCACTCGAAGCTGTGGCTAGAGCGGCGGAAGTTACTTTGGTCCGGCCTGGAGTGAATGTACTTGCCGTCGCACAACACAGACTTCAAGAGAAGAGAACACTTAAGAGTGCAGGATTTCCAGTAACGCCGTTTTTCGAAATCCGAAACGTTGACGACATTCCGCAGGCGGCTTCCGAACTTGGATGGCCACTTGTTCTAAAAACTGTTAGTTGGGGCTACGACGGCAAAGGGCAACGCCGAGTCGCCAACGCAATGGAAGCCAAAGACGCGATCGAATTGTTGGGCCCTGAGCCATTGATTGCCGAAAAGTGGATTTCGTACGTCGCAGAAGTCTCGGTCATCGTTGCCAGAACAGCAACTGGTGCCACCGCAGTCTATCCCATGTTTACGAACTCACACACCAATCACATCCTTGATGTGACTACTTGTCCGGCCGAGCCTTCTCTTCTGGCAGTAGCTGAGCATGCCGAAGCAATTGCACTGTCTGTTGCAGACTCGCTTCAATTGGAGGGTGTCCTATGCGTCGAGTATTTCGTTTGCGGCGGCGGAGAAATTATGATCAATGAGATAGCACCACGCACTCACAATTCAGGGCACTTGACGATTGAAGCTTGTCGAACCAGTCAGTTCGAGCAGCAAGTTCGCGCAATATGCAATTTGCCGTTGGGTGATACTTCGCTCATCCAACCCGCTGCGATGGCAAATTTACTGGGAGATGTCTGGGGCGACGGTTCACCGCATTTCGAAAGGGCCATGCAGAGTCCTGCGACTTATTTGCATCTCTACGGGAAGAGCAGTGCGAGACAAGGGCGCAAAATGGGGCATTTAACCAAGCTATCTTCATCGGCCGCCGCCGCCTCTCAAGAGGTGATTGCAATGCGAGAAGCAGTGCGCTGCACCGAAGGCAAATTGTTTTAGTTGTCACAGCAGCGAGAAGATTGTCAGCTTGCGTTTAGCCTGGTTCGACCGCACTAAATTCGACCCCCATGGCCTTTGAGGTTGTACAGCTTTTGTTTCGCTAGCAAAGGCATGTGTGGGGTGGCACGCTCCGAGTGCTGTGATTTTATAGTACCCATCACGCTCCGCGTGATGTCCGCAGTTCAAAAACCTTTGGTTTTTGAGGAAAC
>JAYTVL010000079.1:0-2422 GCA_043744075.1 Pirellula sp.
TTTGGCAATTCCCGAATTTTTCGAGTTCATCTTACTATCGGCTAGCGCTAAATGCTGGATGTCGTCCTCCAACCAAGCTCTTGCCGAACGAATGGTCTGAGTGCGATGCGCGAGTTTCCAACCGCGAATTTCTGCATCGCGAAATGTTCCGAGCAACGACCATGCGACTGCCAGCAAAGCAGCAAGTAGTCCCAACGCAATCATCAGCTCGATCAACGTGAACGCAGATCGAATCTTGGTCTTCATGGAGTTCGACCAGCCTTTCGATTCGAACGATTAATATTCGGTGTTGGCTTTGGTGTCTCGCTGCCATATCCATCTGCCGACGGTTCTTCGATCCGAGGATTGCGAACAAGGCGAGTAAGCTGACACAACGGTTTCGAGTCCACGCTTGGTAAGTTGGTACTCGTTTCAAGAATTTCAACCTTGACCCGATAAAGAGTCGGTTGGGTCTCATTTGCGGCGTTGCTGTTTCGATCGTTACCGATGTTGCTGGCAAGCTCAAAGGGGGTGACTTCGATACGGAAGTTGCGAGGAGGAATGCTCGGCAAGATCCCGTTTACCTCTTCTCGAATCTCTCCGTTTGGCATGCGTGCGATGAACTCATCTAAAACCGACTGCGCCTGAGATACTGCGATCGTTCGTTCTTCGGCTCGATTGCCGTACTTTGTACCGAGCGAGATTAGCGAGAAAAGAACTAAAGCGCTGCCAGCCAGAATTGCGGTTGCGATAATAACTTCTAATAACGAAAAAGCCTTTTGCAGTCGCACGGCCTGACGTCTCACCGGACGATCTCCAGTGCACCCGTTGCGGAAGCATAAGTGACAGTCATCGTCTCATGGATCGAAGTGTCATATAGAACGATCGATGCATTCTTACTTTGCCCCGTGGCACTAATCGGCAACCACCAATCGTGATGGGTTGCTCCCAGTTCGGCGATTGCGGTTTCTGATTCAGTCAGACCGCTTGCCAAAGCCGTTTCACCATATTCACTTGCAGCGCTGCTGGCATCGATCGTTGTTGAATGAGAGTTCGAGGCAGCGTTTTCCTCATCGTTTCCTTGGGTGATTGAATCGGAAGTCCAACTCACTTCTGTGATCACAATCGACTCTGGTAGCCGCCACGACCGCGGTGCTTTTTCCTCTTTTTGTTTCAAGCCAAACCCCTGCTGAGAAGTGGTGGACGAATTAGCTGGCGCAGTGCTCTGATTAAGCGATGTACCCGATAATGAGGTGCTCAATGAGCTATCCGCATCTTCAGCGTTCGCGAAGTTTGCAAACGATCCTGTGCGTACTTCGTGGTTGCCTTGTTGCATTTGAACGAAGATAGGCTGGCCTGTCGTTATCGCTTCATAACGACCTTCATCGATCGCTTCACGCAGCACTTGTGCTGCTTCATTAAGAGTATTGCGACGAAGTGATCGTTGCATATTAGGCCACGCAATGGCTAGCAAGCCAACCATGACGACTAGAACAATCATCAACTCCAACAACGAGAAGCCCCGAAAAGGGCGACCTGTGGGCAGATGATTGTCCGGCTGAGGACAGTCGGACCTACGGGTGTTGACCGGCTGAGGACAGACGCTTCGACGTGAATTACACATGATTGCGTTCGTTTCGCTATTTCTTGGAATCGGTGGATTCGCCATCAGCTTGCGCCTGATTCGAGATATCATCGCTTGTGCCTGGTTGCCGATCCGGTCCTAACGAGAAAATGCGTGGAACATCGGCTGACTGACTCTTTGAGCCGGAACTTCTGGAGTCTGAGGAAGTCGAATCCGTGATGTACTCATATTGGAAGTCGCTCCCCCATGGGTCTTTAGGTAACTTTCCGCCTTCTATGTAGGGCCCATCCCACTGTTTCCCAAGGGCTTCGTCCTCAGGTGGCTTGACCAATAGCTCGAGCCCCTCTTCGGTCAGCGGAAAACTTTTCATGTCAACTGCGTACATTTTCAGCGCAGAGGCAAGATTGCCAATTTGAACCTGAGCGGTTCGAACGTCCGCCTTCTTTTGTGAACCGAGTAGTCGTGGACCAACGATGGCGATTAGGCCAACTAAAATGATGAGAACGATCATCAATTCGAGCAAAGTTAGCCCGTTTCGGCTGGGGCGAGAATTTCGACAAGATCGAAGAAACATGGTGGATTCCGTTGTTAGGTGGGAAGTGTTAGGTGGGAAGCAGTCGGATTTCAGCGGAGGATTCGTTTTCGCGATTTATGTAGCTGTCAGTTGTCGTAAAGCCCAATGGCACTCACTTTGTAAGTTTTGAGCCTCAATGCGCTAGCATAAGGGCCGGATTGCAAGTGATTATAAGCTTCCAGCCCGCACGCTAGCGCGGATTATTCATGCAAATGCAAACTAAAGTGGCCCCGGCTGCGTATAAGTTGTTAGTTTACAACACCTTACCCGCAAGCACGGAAGCC
>JAYTVL010000080.1:0-30578 GCA_043744075.1 Pirellula sp.
GGCTGGGCCAAGTCGGCAGGCGAAGCAAGTGACTACACCGACAATTTACCTCAACAGTGTATGCATCCCGTTGGACACTGGTATGAGATTCCGAACATGCTACGCAACGGTTTGCTTCATCAAATGCTTACCGAGCGTCCATCGTTGAAGTACTTATTGTTGCACAATATCGACACCTTAGGCGCTAGTCTGAACCCGCTGGTATTGAGCAGGCACATAGAATCAGGAGCGTGTTTGAGTTTCGAAGTGGTTGGTCGGCGTATCGAGGACCGCGGCGGCGGTTTGGCAATGGTAGGCGGCAAGCGAAGATTGCTTGAGGGAATGGCAATGAGCAACGAGCGAGATGAATTTGGGCTGACATTCTATTCATCGATGACGACTTGGATTGATATCGATCAGCTTTTGGCGTGCTTCCGATTGGACCGAGCGAAACTAGCCAACTCGGAATGGGTCGATCAGTCTGTACGAGCAATGGCGTCGAAATTGCCAACCTACATTACTATCAAAGACGTGAAGAAGCGTTGGGGGCTTGGCCAGGAAGATGCGTTTCCCGTAACTCAGTTCGAAAAGCTTTGGGGGGATATGAGCACGCTTTCTGATGTTTCATGCGAATACATCGCGGTGGATACGATGCGCGGGCAACAATTAAAGGATCCAGGACAGCTCGATGGCTGGGTTCGCGATGGTTCATCGCAATACATCGATGCACTGTGTAAATGGAGTTAGACGAGCGGCAGACTGAATACACTAGGCGACCGGGTGGTACGCGCATAGGAGTATTCTCAATTGCCGAAAAGAACGAAAAAGGCCGAAAAAAGGAATTGTTTTTCTAGGAGTACACTGCATCCCAGAGTGGGCAAAAGAATTAAGACAAGAGAATTGAGGGAATGATCCTTTTTCCAGAACAAGTAAAGCATTCTTTTGCCTCCATTCTCTTGCCCTGTTTGCATATGCCTACGATCTTGGCACGGGCCACGACGTGCAAAGCCCCGACGCATTGCTGATCTTGCTTTCCAAGAGGTTTGGAGTAGGTGGTTCGATTGTCACATTGGAGGAAAACGTTTTTCGCTAAGAATTTTTCATGTTTGCGTTAGACTGAACTTGCGTTTCAGATCTTTTGACCGTGACGAACACGGTCTCACGGTATCTCTGCGGGCGCCGAATGGCCACGTAGTTGGACTCGCAAGAGATCAGCCGCACAACTAGAACACACTGCACTCTTGCGAGTCCAGCTACCAACTTGTTACAATTATAGGCCAGCGCGAAATAGGTTGTATTGCTAATGCCTCAGAATAGGTCGGTACAAATACGATCGCTTTTGAAAACGGCAGTTTGCTCAACCGAACATCGCCTGCGATTCGCCACTCGTTTTCGGTTCGCCAATCGGTCGAATTCGAATCGCTGGACACGACCTGACAGAAAGCCAACGCATCCTTACTCATTTTCGATGCACTTGCCCGATCAATGTAGGAGACTTGCTTGGCCCCGTTGCTCTGAAGCCACTCACGCTCGATCATTATTCCATAGGGTTCCCAGTCCCAACGGGCTAAATGAGACTGAAATTTTCGCATCGAAAGCAACTCCGTAATTTCGTTGCTAGAAAAACAAACCGTGTCGATATTACCTTGGCGAAAGTTATTCGTCGCAATCAATCGCTGTTGCATGAGAATCTTCTTCAACGACTCAAGGACTGTCGGTTGAGTTTCCCAAGGACTTTGCATTAATTCATCGTGGAACTGGTTAATGGATTGATCCGGCCAAGGCCCACGTCGAGATCGCGTGCAGTGTACGAGGTATTTCGAAGCCTCCGCTCTTAATAACCGTATCGGAAAAATCGGTTGGTGGGTTTTGCAATGAAACGATTGCGCCAGCGGTCCACAAACTTGGCTACCGTATTTTGTTTCCACGCGAGGATCTGTGTGATCAGGTTTCCCAGGATTTAGCCAACCTATTGCTCCTCGGTCCAACCAGTCGGTTCTAATAGTTTGACGTGATTTGGAATTGTTGATCGTACGCAGTGACAAGTATGTCGTCCCCTTTGGAATGTTCTGACATTTTAATCGCTGATCTAACAACTGAGCGATCTTTCCCCCTTCGCGTAATTCCAGAACAAAAAGGTGATTTGAGAGAAACACAGAAGCCAGATCGTGAATTGGAATCTTGTTGATAGCGCTTTCACCTGCGCAGCCAAGCAACAGAGTTCCGAAGTCGCACGACTGAGAATCGGAGGTTAAAAGCGATTCAAATTGCGGATTTGATTCGTACCAGTTAACAACACGAATAGCTCTAAAGGGGACATGCAATCGTTTGCATCCATGAATGACAACGTCGGAGTATGGTGCATCCTGCGCACATAAAACGCCCCAGCCTTGGCTACGAGCAAGGTGCAAAGCTGACAGGAGCGATTCTTGCCAATCTATGTTGGCGAATCCATGTTTGTTTTGGTGCGATGAGACGATTCCAAGCCACTCTTTCGGCAACTGCATTCGATCGCGGCATGGAACATCAAGTTGAAAAGAAAGTGGACCAACTAGGCTGGTGAGGATATCGGACCAATGGACCGGGAAATTTTCGATCGGCAACGGTTTTTCAGGCAATCGTTTCATGCGGCGGGCCAACGCGGTGATACTTGCTAGTTGAATTTCTAAGTTCGACACCCTAAAATGTCCACGTGCAGCGTATCTCCGAGACGTTAAGATGTCGACCAGTGTTTCATCAATCCAACTTAAAATATGGCTTCAACATGCGAACCAAACGATTTCTAATTTTGCCGATGGAAGGAATTCGTTTTTCAGATTCCACGAGCCCCGTTACCGCTGCTGCGCGTCAACTGATGTCAACGCTTCAGCTAACTCCAAAAGAAGTTGCCGCAACGAAGAAGCTTGCGAAGAGACTTGTCGCGACGGTGCAGAGTGCATCTGCAAGGTTGAAGAAAGATGCTGTGAAGAATGGCTTGCTGGCGTCCGGGATTGAGGTGATCAAGTCATTACACGAGGATGGTGTGAAATTGGTGGCCGCTTCGGAAGAAGTGGTGGCCGCACTGCGACAAGATAGTCCTGGAATCCGCGTGATCGAAGAAAAGTTCTGCCAACCTGCGTTGGCGCCACGAGTTATCTTGCCACCAAGGGTGGCCAAGCCAGTTGGCGTGCACACTACTGCAGCTGTATCCACTACGATCGTAGTCGAGGTCATGCGAGGGGACACGATGAAGCCGGTGAAGGGGGCGGACGTGCTGGCGTTTCGCACGAGCGCCGATGCGTTAGAAAGGAAGACCAACGCTTCTGGAAAAGCCAAGTTTACATTCTCCGCGGTCGTCCCTAAATTGAAGAGCCTTTATGTGTATCATGAGGAGCCTGGAGTCTGGGGGTACTTCAAAGCAAACGCCATTGTCTCCAGTGGTGCGATTAAGGTCGTTTTGGCTCCACTCGACATAGTCAAAGAGGATACGTTGCGATTCTTTCACAAGGCAGGTGCCTTAACGGATGGAGCGGGTGTTCGAGTTGGAGTCATTGATTCGGGCGCAGATGTGGGGCACACTGATCTCGTAGGTGCGATCGAGAGCGGGGCAAACTGCGTGCCTGGTTCGGCCCGACCTGCTGGCGACTTTGGCCCAGCCGGTGCACATGGAACACACGTTGCCGGCACCATTGCGGCACGAGGGACAGCTCCCCTTGGAGTGCGAGGAATTGCACCGGGAGCCAAGCTACGAATCTATCGCGTTTTCGAGGAAGGAAACGAAGGCAGCGGTTCAAGCTTTGCGGTCATCGATGCTATCGATCGATCGATTGCCGACAAATGCGATATCATTAATCTAAGCTTGGGTTTTGATCAAGGCGTTACAGACGACGGGATCTCAGATGCTTTGAGTAAAGCTCGCAAGAATGGAATACTCGCGGTCGCAGCCGCTGGCAACGATGGCAGATTGCCGGTTGGCTTTCCTGGCTCCGATGCGAACTGCGTTGCGGTGTCCGCCGTTGGACGAAAGGGTTTCTTCACAACAACATCCACCGATGGTCCGGAAGCGGTAGCTCCGTTCGGTACCGATCCGCAGAACTTTATCGCCGGGTTTTCGAACGTGGGGGCCGATCTTGATGCGGCAGGTTCAGGCGTCGCGGTTGTCTCGACGTTTCCGGGTGGATACGGGCCAATGAGTGGGACGTCCATGGCCAGTCCGGCAGTTGCGGGAATGGCGGCTCGACTTCTCGCTGCGAATCCCGTCATCCTTGCGATGCCAAGAGACGCTGCCCGCTCGGATGCAATTCGCAAGCTATTGATGGACGCTTGCAAATCGTTAGGTTTTGGTATCTTGTTGGAAGGCGCGGGGCTACCCAAGTAGTTGTGATCGATATGGCACGTTATACACTTTACCGAGGAGATTCAGCTCCCATCGCGGACGCCACGGAGCTGATCTTGTCAGCTGGCGCTAAATTAGTTGCTTCTCGACCAGGACTTGCATTGATTGAATCAACTGATGCTATTGCGGAACAACTACGGTCTGTTCTCAAGGATTGGCGGATTACGCTTGAAGTAACCGCCAAGACTCCAAATCCTCGTCCGAAAATGCCTCGGAAAGATTAACCTAGCCAATCCGTTGTCATCAAACGAAAAACTGGCCCTGGCACCTACCGAAGGGCTCCCTACCGAACGGGTCCACCTACCGAAGAGCCACAAACAGGCGGTTTTCGTGTGCCACAGAGTCCGTCCGTTCGTTCCTGCTCTGTAGCCATACAATCGCACTTTGAAACATTGAGGTCGATTTTTTTTATGGCCTCGAATGGCTGATCTGCTGAACATGATTTCCAGGTACTTGCCACAAATCGAGTCTGGACGCATGAAATACCGAAGTCAGCTAGGTTGCGGATGGAAACGGCAATTAAAAGCCGGTTGGGTGTTGTTCGCGAAATTGGGTTAAGTCTGACGTAATTGATCGTTCGACAGTAGGTCCAGGATTTCCTCGAAGTCCACTTTTTCGCTTTTGACTGGCCGAGGTCGGGTCTTCGAAAGCGAAGTGCGCTCCATTATTGGTCGCGAGTTTCTTACGTCAAGCAATGAGTGTGATCGGCTGACGCCTGTGTTTACAAAGGAGACAAACGAACGGTCAATATCATATAGTTCAATTCGTCGCTGAAGTTCTTCGCGACGCGATTGAAATGTTCCCTCGGTTACCGAGCTTGGGTTGATAATCGGAGTCGCTAGCGGAAAGACTTGTGAGTATGCTTCACCTTCGCCGCTCCCTCGACGATTGATGAAGTTGATGACAACCAATACATCCAGCGGGCTGACAAATCCATCGGCATCGCAATCAAAATAAGGTGGCGGATTTGAAGCGGTGTTTGGATTGAGAAAGCCAGATCCGAACAGGTTAATACGATTGATGATCACCAACACATCGAGTGGACTTACAGACCCATCGGCGTCGGCATCGAGCGCGTTTTTCGGATTGTTCCAAGGATAGACGGCTGGAATCGTGATGATCGTGTCTGGCGAAGCGGGTGGCAACTCGACGTGTCCGACTTGGTCTGTGGCTACGGTGTAGAATGCGTAGGTGTGACCTGGGCTAGCTGCGAACGTGGCAGCGATATCCTTAGTGCCGAAGACGAACTGCAAATACTCGCCTCCATCGACCGACACGTAGACACTGTAACTTGCAATCCCCGAGCCGCCGGCGTCGTCGGTGCCCGTCCAATTGAGCTTCAAGTTCGTGTCAGTCGTGGTAATGCTCGGGGTGGTAAGGCGACTGGACGGTCCGTCCGCGTCGAGCGTATTAAGAACTTGGGGCGTATCGATCGGGTCGTTGAAGTCGAAGTAGATGCGAGCTCGGTTGGTAATCTGCGTGCCGGTCGCCAAGTTTTCCTTCGGCTTAATGCGGTAGCTGACCGATCCTTGCCCGCGTCCGGTGGCGTCGTTCGGGTAGAGCAAGCCAACGAGTGGACTTTCGGGTGACCAGCCTGTTAACGGATCGACGGCACGCAGAGTTAGCGTGAAGGTGCGAGTCGTACAGGCCCTTCGGTAGGTGCCAGGCACCTATTAACGAACGTAGCGGGAAACCCGAAGGATGTTTACGAGATGCGAAGCCTAATCTCAAGGCGTCGGTTCTATCTAAAGCGTCTCATGCCGGAACCAGTCGAGACGACATAGCGTTTTAGACTGAAATTCTAAAGTTACCAATCAACAACTGTGTGAAGGTGCGCGATGAGCGCGCCGATAATGCTAACTGGACGGCATCGTAACGGCGACTTGTGTTTCGGGATACTCCGCGAGTCGTTCTCGCAAACGCATGGACTCGGAGCCGCTCCATTCTAAGTAGCTCAAGTGATCTGAATCGAGAATAAGCCCGGTCTTCAATCCGTTTCTTTCGGGCTTGACCCAACGGTGCGACGATAGTCGTTGCCGAATTGCATCGCTTCTCGATAGCTTTGGTCGGCTTCAAAGGTTCCCGCAACCTTTTCCCACCACGGCTTTTGAGAGCTTGAATTTTGCAGCTTTCGTCGCAGTTCCATTAGTTCTTTCTCAAGAGCAGAAACGCGGTCTTCTATATTTTTGGACATTTCTCGCCTCCTTCTAGATTGCAGTCTATCATCATCGAGATTTCTAACACAACCTCACGTCGCAGATACTATTCTGAAAAATTGGATTTTTCTAACTGCCTCGTCCGAAAATGCCTCGCAAAGATTAAGCTTCCCAATCTGTTGTCATCAAACGAAAAACGGCCGCGAGGTTAGTCGCAGCCGTCGAACGATTCTCGCACCAAGCGTCGAATCAATAATGTGTCGTGAGCCGAAGGACGCTTGTCCCCCGGTTGGTGCTTAGTTGAGTTGGTGCTTAGTTGCAGCCACAGCTTGGGGCTGCATCGCAGCCGCAGCTTGGTGCTGCTGCACAGCACTTGTTGCTTCGGAACTTGCCAAAGAAAGCCTTGATGCGTTGTCCGCAAGCTGGTTTACAGCATGGAGCAGCGTCGCAACCGCAGCTTGGAGCAGCATCGCAACCACAGCTTGGAGCTGGTGCGGCACATGGAGCTGGAGCATCGCAGCAGCTTGGAGCTGCATCGCAGCAACTCTTCTTACAGCTCAACTTGCTCATGATGCCTTTCATTTTGCATCCGAGGTTTAGCTTTGGTCGGCAAACAGGAGCTGAATCGCAGCAGGTTGGAGCTGGTGCTTCGCAGCAAGCTGGAGCTGAATCGCAGCAAGTGTTCTTCTTACAGAACAAGCCAGCCGAAGCGCTCGAGGACGAAAAAGCAGCAAAAACAACAACAGTCAAGGTAACGATCAATCGACGCATGGAACTATCTCCAAAACAAAAGTTTTTGTAAACCGCGCCGTGAACTTCCTGGCTGTCATGTCTATACGAGACTTGATCCAGTGCCACCATTTCCTGATGGCGGTTGACGCGAAATCTGATACAAACAGCCTTCACTATGAAATAGGAAATGCCAACCCAGGCAAAAGATTTTGCGCAAAAGTTTGGGTCGGTGGCGCGTTTTAGCAACGACTGTAGGGGTTATCGCGTTTGTTCGTGTCTCTGAGAGGCTGTGATTTTTTTGAATCCGAAGAAAGTACCCGTCACACGGAGAGTGAAGTTGCCTCAAAAACCAGAGGTTTTTGAACTGCGGACGTCACACGGAGTGTGACGGGTACTATAAAATCACAGTCTCTGAGCGTGCCACCCAATTTACCGTAGATTTCAAGCTGCCCATCGGGTTACGATAAACAGTCTGCTTGACGTAGAGTAAACTGTGAAACATGACAACAATCTTGGGGATTTCTGCTTTTTATCACGATTCCGCGGCTGCACTTGTCGTCGACGGAGAGGTTGTGTGTGCCGCGCAAGAGGAGCGGTTTACTCGCAAAAAGCACGATCACGAATTCCCAAAACAAGCAATCGATTTTTGCCTTCGGTTCGCTGGCCTAAAAGCGGAGCAGCTAGATTACGTTGGATTTTACGACAAGCCCGTCACGAAGTTCGAGCGTCTGATTGAAACCTACGTAGCATTCGCCCCAGCGGGTTACAGATCGTTTCGACAAGCACTACCGCTCTGGTTGAAACAAAAGCTGCATGTTCCTCGAGAAATCAGACAAGGGATTGTGGGCTTCAACAAACGGATTGTCTTCTTGGACCACCATCAATCTCACGCGGCCAGTGCATACTATCCCTCTCCGTTCGATGAAGCCGCCATTCTGACCTTGGATGGTGTCGGAGAATGGTCGACCAGTTGCATCGGCCATGGGCAAAACAACAAGCTTAAACTGTTCCAAGAGATCCGCTTTCCACATTCTCTAGGATTGCTTTACTCTGCTTTCACTTACTATATAGGTTTTCGTGTCAACAGCGGCGAATACAAGTTGATGGGGCTAGCACCGTACGGTGAACCCAAATTCAAGCAGCAGATACTTGAACATCTAGTGGATCTAAAGTCCGATGGTTCGCTACGGATGGATATGAGGTATTTTAACTACTGTCAGGGATTGACCATGACCGGCCCAAAATTTCATCGGCTTTTTGGCGGCCCGCCTAGGCAACCCGAATCGAAGCTTACGCAGAGAGAAATGGATTTGGCGGCTTCTGTGCAAGCCGTCACGGAAGAGGTAATGCTGCGAATGGCACAGCATGCCCACGATATTACCGGCTCGAAGAATCTGGTCTTGGCTGGTGGCGTTGCTCTCAATTGCGTTGGAAATGGACGCATATTAAAAGAGAGTCCGTTCGACAACATTTGGATACAGCCGGCTGCGGGTGATGCTGGTGGAGCATTGGGAACGGCATTATTTGTTTGGAATCAGCTGCTTGATCGCCCAAGAAATGCCAATCCTGGTGATAGTCAAAAAGGTTCACTGCTCGGCCCCGATTTTACCGATGATGCTATTCGCAATACACTTGACGGACAAACCGCGGTTTATCAGGTATGTTCATGCGAGGAGCAGATTTGTGACAAGGTGGCCAAGCTGATCGCTTCCGAACATGTTGTGGGCTGGCATCAAGGTCGGATGGAATTCGGCCCGCGAGCTTTAGGTGCGCGCAGCATCCTCGGAGACGCACGCAGTCCCAAAATGCAGTCGGTGATGAACCTTAAAATCAAATTCCGGGAGTCATTTCGCCCATTTGCACCAATCGTTTTGCTCGAACATGCCTCTGAGTATTTCGAACTGAAGCAAAACGTGGAAAGCCCTTACATGTTGCTGGTTGCGCCCGTTAGAAAGGAACGCCGCACAACTTCCGACGAAGGCGAAGAAAATGTTTTCGGAATCAAAAAACTGAATTTGCGTCGGTCGGAAATTCCTGCCGTCACGCATGTTGACTATTCAGCTCGTATCCAAACAGTAGATTCTATTCGAAATCCGTTGCTGCATCGGATGTTGGTGCGATTCCATGAGTTGACCGGATGTCCAGTGATGATTAATACTAGCTTTAATGTTCGTAGCGAACCGATCGTGTGTACTCCGTTGGATGCTTACCGTTGCTTTATGATGACGGACATGGATGCTCTTGCAATCGGAAAGTTCTTACTCTTAAAATCGGAACAACCTATGCCAGACGATCCGAAACAGCGTGAGGAATACTTGAGACAATTCGAGCTAGATTGAGCAGAGGCCATTAATGAAGCTAATTGAGATGAATTGGGCACCGTCGACACGCCAGCTTCAGCAATTCGGAGTTGTCTGTATCTTCGTATTGCCGCTTTTGGGATGGTTATGGAATATCAGTGCAAACGGATTGACCGGCCTGTTGATTGCCGGCTCGCTTGTTGCGATACTTTCGTTCGTTTGGCCTCCAGTCGTAAAACCTATTTTCGTCGGATTGATGCTAGTTGCGGCTCCCATAGGAATGGTGGTTGGAGAACTTGCCTTGCTCCTAATATTCTTGGGGATTTTCCTGCCGATTAGTTTGATCTTTAGGCTGACGGGCCGCGATGCTCTTCGACTGAAGATTGACAAGAATGCGACGACCTACTGGCAGCCGAAAAGCCAACCGAAGCATGTTTCCAGCTATTATAGACGTTATTAAGGCGAGCGGCGGTTACTTCCGCTAGCCTAACCGTACAACTCAATTGCCGACTCGCAACTATGACAGACTCAAAAGACAAGAACGATTTTGAAAAAGCGGGCGACGACCAATCTCAGACGTTGGTGCAGGAGTTCATTCAGTTCATTTTCGAAAACAAGAAATGGTGGCTTATTCCAATTTTGCTATCGTTTGCATTGATAGGCGTGTTGGTTGTTCTTAGTTCAACCGGGGCGGCGCCTTTTATATACACGCTGTTTTGATGTTTAGAACGATCGATTCTATCTCTACAAAAATGGATTTGGTTCGAAGCCCTACGAGATTGGGGCTGCTTGCAGTGCGCACGGGATTGGCCTTGCGCTTGGTTATCGGCTCAGCCTGCGCAGCGCTGTTCATGTTTTCGGCGGCGCATCTAGTGACAGTTGGAAAGGAATCAAAGAGCAGATTTGAAATTGCTTTGGCGGCGGCTCTTTTCTTGTGTCTGATGTTGATGCTCGTACCCGGCAAGAAAGTGTCGCGATTTCGATCGCAGCTGACGGCCCTTGGAATCGGTTGTCTGGTAGCATTTGGGATGTTAGAAGTTTACGTGCGACTTTTTGATCCATTTCCAATCTTGCTTCGCGCCGGTCGCATCGATTTACCAGCAAATACGGAGCGTAAGTTTAGCTCAGGCAACATTCCTGGATTAGATCCCGTCATTAAAGTTTCCTATAATTCTCTTGGATTTCGCGGCCCTGAGAGACCACAACCGTGGGCAGAATACCTGACCATTCTTTGTGTCGGCGGGAGCACAACTCAGTGCCTATATCTGTCTGACGGCACGAGTTGGCCTGATCGTTTGGGTGCGAATTTAGCCGAGCATTTCGACCGAGTATGGGTCAACAACGCGGGAATCGATGGACACTCCACTTTCGGCCATTTAGAACTTTTCGAACAGTATATTGCAGCCCTGCATCCCAAGGTCATCTTGGCCTACGTTGCCTTGAATGACGTAGATCGGAACGATTTAAATCAGTACGACGCGAGCACGCTTCGTAGCCGGTCTCGAGCCGATGATTCCAGTTTGCGTTGGATTCAACGAGTGCTATTGCGAAACAGCGATGCATTTGCATTGATGGACAATTTGCGATTGCACTTGCTCGCCATGCGCAAGGGACTGACACACGGTGAATTCATCAGCCACCAACATTTTGAATCGCAACTTCAACAGCTAACGCTTACAAGTGAGGCTCGCCAGTCCTGGTTAGTTCAAAGGTCCCCTGATTGCTTATCCGGCTATCGAAAGCGATTGGAACGTCTGTTGAAGCGATGCGCCGACGAGCAGATATTGTGCGTTTTGATCACGCAGCCCTGCCTGTATGGTGAAGGAATCGATGACCTGACTGGAGTGAATCTAGAAACAGTAAAAGTGGGCGAGGTAGATGGGTGGACACAATGGCAACTTCTAAAGCAATACAATCAAGTTACACTGGATGTCGCGTCACACATGAATGTTCCGGCGATCGACGTTGCTAGGCAAATGCCAAAATCTTCAAAGTACTTTTATGATTTGATGCATTGCAATATCGATGGCGCGTCGAAGGTTGCAGAATTCGTGCAGTTCGATTTAGTGGGAATCCTAAGGCAACGATTTCCAACTTATGTTCTAGAGCCAGTGAACCGAAATGGCTTCATCGAAACTCGTTAATCCATCGCAAACTTTTTTCATCGCTTCTGCGGAAAGGCCTGCGACTCCCTGCGATCGAATCAAACCGCGTAATTCAGCTTCCGTCGCATTGTTTACAATCGCCTGTGAAATAGCTTCGTTGCAAACAACGCATTCAAAAACTCCAAAACGGCCTGAAAAGCCGCTACTTCGACAATGGTCACAGCCAACCGGCTCGTAAATTTCTGAGGGTATTTGCAAACCATTCTCAACAAAAAATTCTTTGTAGTTGGCTTTCACTTCGCTTGCCTTGCGACATTTTAAACAGAGTTTGCGTATCAATCTTTGATTGACTATGCCAACCAAATTACCAGACAAAGCACGATTCGAGATCTGCATATCGCGCAGCGCGGTTATCGTTGATGCGACGTCACGGGTGTGTAACGAGCTAAACACAAATCGCCCGTAGCTCGCAGCTCGAAAAGCAATCCCCGCGTTTTCCGCGTCTCTGATTTCTCCAACAAAAATAATGTCCGGATCCATTCGCAACAGCGTTCTAAGACCGCTCGTCATGGTAACGCTATGCCGTTCGTCTACATTCAATTGTCGAACAAAAGGAACTGCGAACTCAACTGGGTCTTCGATCGACACAATATTGCGGTGTTGCCCTCCAAACGTTTTTAGCATGGAATATACGCTAGTAGTCTTGCCTGAACCAGTTGGACCAGTTACCAACACCAATCCTTCGTTCCCATGCAACATTTGCTGCACTGTTCGCAGTCCCTCAGCCGTAAATCCGAGTCCGTCCAGGGGCAAAAACACATTTTCTTTTGCAAACAGTCGAAGTGCAATGGCGTCTCCGCCGGCAACCGGCGAAGCCGTAATACGAACTTCAACGTCCCTTAATGATGATGGAAGCAACAATGTTCCTTCACGGGGGCGAAACGGATCTCCTTGGTCAATTCTTGCCATGGTGAGATACTGCTGCATCAAACGCCCTGCGACATTATGATCCAGAGTACAATAGGAGTTGACTCTACCGTCGATGCGAAGTCGTATCTCATAAAACCCTTCTTCGCCCGGATCAATATGTATATCGGTTGCCCTTAAGCTGATCGCTCTGGCGACCAAATCTGCAGCCGGAGACTCCGAGGCTTTAAGGCTTTGGTATTTTGCATCCGCTTGATCAGAAACTGGTTCACCTTTTTGGGAATCGGATCTAACCACAACAACCGGGCAGGGCGCCGATTTCAATAGACGTTCTGATACGCTTCCGAGCGCCAATCTCGCGAGTCCCGATCGACCGTGCGTTCCCACAACGATCAAGTCAACTTGAGATCTACTAGCATAGGCCAGTATTTCGCTTTGAATGCCACCAAAAAGCACATCACGATGAATCGTACATTGGAGTTCCATTGCCGGCGGGACTGCTGACATCATTCGCTCCATCGCTATTCGCTGAATATCTGTATCGAGCTCTCCCTCAGCCACATGAACCAAATGCAACTCAGCCTTCATCTGGTTACAGAGCGAACATGCCGTCTCGAGTGCCGACGTACTGTGTGCACTAAAATCGAAGGGTACTAGGATTCTGCGAACGGTCATGAATTGAATTTCCTTCACTTACTTAGGCAAAACGTGCAACAGCGAGGCCAATGATTCAAAAGGGGGGAAATTGAATGCAATCATTATGCCAAATCGGCTAAGAACATAAAGTCGAAACATCAAAAGGATTGCCAATGTGTGCCCCTGACACGTTGTGCGCTAAAGTGTGCGATCTGTGCTATTGTGTGGCATTGTGACTCATCGGCACATCCTCTCGCGGGAGAATATTCCGGCATGTTCGGAACGGATATTGCTTTAAGAAACGCTTTAGAAATTTGCCAAAGAGCAGGAAGTTTTTCTAAGCTATCCCTCTGTTAGCATAATTGACCACGGAAGTTGACCACGGAAGACTCGGAATACACGGAAGGAAAAAACGGTCGCTCTTCTATTAAGAGGATTCGTACAAGATTTTAAGAGAGTGTTTTGGAGCTTAAGGAAAAAGGATTCCAGATTTTTTGGTAACTTAGTTAGTTTACCTGTTTTTTCCGTGTCTTCCGCGTATTCCGTGGTTAAATAGTCTGTGCATAATTGACAAGAAATTTGACTTTGGAACCTATTGGAGGTTTATGATGGCGATGGGGTATTCCGGTTTTCGAAAGATACTTGTCGCATCTGATTTTTCGTCGCATTCGAAGATCGCATTTGCGCGAGCGGTAGAGCTTGCAAGTGCTTTTCAGAGCGAGGTGTACGTGGCGCATTGTCTGCCTGATCTTGCGCTTATCCCATCCGCGTCCGAATTCGGGTTGCCGTATAACGACTACGCAATAACGCAAGAAGAGTTCCGTCGTGATGCGACGATAAGCATGAAAAATTTCTTGGAAGGCAATGTGCCTCAAGGACTGGCAGTGCATACAAAAGTTTTAGTGGGCGATCCGCACATTGAGTTGTCTCAGCTAGCCGAACAATGGGGAGCAGACTTGGTTGTTGCCGGTCGTAGTGGACATTCAGGCTGGGAACAATTCATTTTGGGAAGTACAACTCGGGGATTAGTACATAGATCACCAACTTCCGTTTTGGCAGTGAGTGACCATTGGGTCGAAAAAACAGAGAACGTTTTGGCTGGAACTGATTTTTCGGACGCATCGAAATATGCCGTTCTGGAGGGCGTAGCGGTTGCTGAAAAGCAGGACGCAACGTTTCATCTCTTGCACGTCATTGATTCTTCGGACACGCCTGAGCAGAGCGTTGCAGCAATGACCAACGGAGAGTCAATTCGGCAAACGATCAAGGAGAAAGCACGATCCCGACTCGACGCTTTTGTTCGGTCACTTGAAATGGACGCGACAAAATTGCAGCTCCATCTTTCATGGGGGACGCCGTGGCGCGACATGTGTCAAACTGCGGAAAAGATCAAAGCGGAGTTGATCGTAATTGGCAACCTTGGTCGCCGCGGTATAAGGGGATTGGTGCTTGGGAACACGGCCGACCGAATCCTCAGTCACAGCAAATCAAGCGTCCTGGCTGTGAAAGAACGCAATTCGCGTAGCTGATTCTCTGCTGGTGTGCCGAACGCTGGAGTTAAGGTCACGGTATCAATTTTCGTCAGGCAGACATTTATCTGGAAATTCGATAGAATGGTTGCCCGTTGGCGAATTCGATTGCTTCCCTTTTCAACGCTTCATGAACGCGACCAATCCTTACAAGACCGTCATTGGGCTCGAAGTGCATGTTCAGCTCAAGACTGCTACGAAACTATTTTGCAGGTGCAGTACACGATTTGGTGCTTCGCCCAATACGCAGGTCTGCCCTGTATGCTTAGGATTGCCAGGGGCATTACCTGTTCTGAACGCCAAGGCCATCGACCTAGCTGTTCTTGCCGGAATTGCTTTGCAGTGCAAAATCGCTCCGTTCACAAAGTGGGACCGCAAAAACTATTTCTACCCAGATCTTCCTAAAGGATACCAGACGAGCCAATTCGACTTGCCCATTTGTGGCGGTGGATTTCTTGAAATCGATTCGCTCGATCCAACAACAGGTGGATCCAGACGAAAAAAAATAAGCCTCGTTCGCGCACACCTCGAAGAAGACGCCGGCAAAAGCATGCACGATGAAGTGGCTGGTCGTGCTGATTCCCGGATCGATCTGAACCGGGCTGGAACACCGCTTCTCGAAATCGTTTCCGAACCGGAGCTTTCATCGGCTGAGGAGGCAAAAAACTATCTGACCGAAATGCGGCTCTTGATGATGTTCTTAGGAATCACCGACGGCAACATGCAAGAGGGATCGCTTCGAGCGGACGCAAATGTCAATTTGCATTTGCAACGCGACGGCAAGACCATAGCGACTCCAATCGTTGAGATCAAAAATCTTAATAGTTTTCGTGCCGTAGAGCGAGCCGTACTCTACGAATCGAATCGCCAATATGCCTTCTTTCGAGAAACGGGACTTACCATTGGTCAATCCCCAAAGCAAACGCGGGGTTGGAACGATGCGACTGGCGAAACTGAAAAGCAACGCGAAAAAGAGGATTCCGCCGACTATCGCTACTTCCCATGCCCCGATCTAGTACCGGTTGTGCTTACCGAAAAAGAGATTGAAGTTGCAAGGGTTGCCACAACCAAAACGCCAGCGATTGTTCGCAAGTTCCTCGTCGAAAGGCATTCTCTAAAGCCGAGCGAAGCCGAAGTTTTGGTGCAACAAGGTCGTGCCGTAATTGAGTATTTCGAATCGTTGGTTAACCATGGGGCTCCACCAAAGAGAGCTACGTCGTGGATGCTGCAAGACGTGCTACGATACCTCAATGAGAACCATGTCGAAATCGACTTCTATCCGGTAACGGCTGACTCACTTGCAAAATTGCTCATAGCGATCGAGAGTGGAAAGCTGGACACAACACGGGGCAAAGAAGCATTGATCAAGTTGATTGATGCACCTGCGATGACTGTCGAAAAGGCCATTGAGTCGCTTAGAATAGCTCAGGTCGACTCGAGTGAACTGGAAACGCTCTGTCGGCAACTGCTATCGGAAAATCCGGGTGTAATCGAAAAGTTTCGTGCTGGAAATACAAAAGCCTTGGCTTCGTTGGTTGGGCCAGCGAAAAAGATAAACAAAAACGTGGATCCGCGACAGGTTCAGGAGACTTGTCAAACTATGATCGAGTCAGGTACGATCTGACACCAAGGAACGGAAATTTTGACACTTCTCGCTGATCGACGTATGCAACTCTTGCGACTGCAATCGTTTCCGTTGGCTTTACACCCAAGGGCACTCACTTTGAGCCGCAACGCGCTAGCGTGCGGGCTGGAAGGCTAGTAATCACGTGCAAATCCGGCCCTCATGCTAGCGCATTGAGGCTCAAGTTCATATTTCGTCGTCGTTGAAAGGCAGAATGATGGTTTTAATCCGTTTTACTTGGTTTATTAGTCTTAGCATAGGCTTTCTTTTTTTGGGCCTCAACCTTTCAGGACAAGAGCCTAAAGCAGTCGATTCGAAAACCGAATCCTCTGCTTGGATACAATCCTGGATCGACGCAAACATGACAACATTGGTTGAGGACTACTGGTGGCTCCATGAGAATCCGGAACTCTCGTATCAAGAAAGTGAAACGGCGAAGTACGTAGCTTCAGCTTGGAAAAAAGCTGGTTTTGAAGTGACGACCGGCGTTGGAGGGCATGGAGTAGTGGCTTTGTTAAAGAACGGTTCTGGCCCAACTCTGATGTTGCGAACAGATCTTGATGCATTGCCGGTCAGCGAAGTCACCGGTTTACCAAGAGCTTCCAAAAAGAAAACGACGCTCGCTACGGGTGCGACTGCGGGAATAATGCATGCATGTGGGCATGATGTTCATATGACCAACTTGATCGCAATTGGTCGATTGATGGCTGCTCAAAAAGATCGTTGGCGGGGAACGCTTATGCTCATTGGACAACCCGCAGAAGAACGTGGTGGAGGCGCCCAAAAAATGTTGGACGACGGACTCTTTACCCGGTTTCCCAAACCAGACTTTGCTTTCGCTCTCCATTGCGAAGCATCCAAAGCGGAAACCGTTGCATTGCGCGAGGGGTACATGATGGCAAATGTCGATAGCGTTGACATTATTGTCAAAGGGCGTGGGGGTCATGGCGCTGCCCCTAATATGACAATTGATCCTATCGTTCAGGCAGCTGAGTTAGTAATGAGTTTGCAAACCATCGTGAGCCGCGAAGTTAAACCGACCGAACCTGCTGTCATTACGGTGGGAGCCATTCACGCGGGAACCAAGCACAATATCATCGGCGATCGATGCGATCTTCAGTTGACCGTTCGCAGCTACACGCCAGAAGTTCGAAAACTGTTGATCGATTCGATCCATCGAAAGGCAAAAGCCATCGCTTCGGCTTACGGTGCCGACGAACCCACGATAACGCTTTCCGACGGAACTCCAGCTTTGTACAACAACCTAGAATTGACCAAGCGACTTCGGAAAACGATCGAAGCTACCATTGGGAAAGATCGGGTTGGGGAAGCGGACCAAGTAATGGGGGGCGAGGACTTCAGCCAGTTCGGTATCGCCGGAGTACCGAGTGCAATGTACCGTATTGGAACGATTGAATCTGGTCGATTCGACGCGATGCAACGTCGCGGCCAAACGATTAGTTTACATGCACCTGACTACTACCCAGACATAGATAAGACACTGCCAACAGCCATCTTGACCATGGCAGCTGCTGCGGTTGAGCTATTGCCGGCGGCTACTTCGCCACAGCCAACGGAGCTCCTACATACCGAGGATTCGCTTAAGACAATTAAGGAGCGAATTCTTGAAAAGAAGGCGATTCTGGTGGATGTTCGAGAGTTGGTCGAATGGAACGACGGCCATATCGAGGGGGCGGTTCATCTGCCCTGGAGAGATCTACAGGACAAATTCGACGAAAAGAAGCTGCGGGAAAAACTGCCAAAAAACGTCATAGTCTACACCCACTGTATGGTTGGCTATCGAGCGCTTCGGGCAGGCAAGATTATTGAGAAGTATGGATACGACGTTCGTCCCTTGAAGCCTGGCTACAAGGAGCTTCTCGAAGCAGGATTCAAAAACGAGAAGTAGCCTGCGACGCAAAGAGTATAATCGTCACGCGCGGGAAGTTGATTGCAAGCTGAAGCTTGTCGATGACGAGGAATTGAAAAAGTTATAATGAGAATTGACAAATGCAAAATGGAGGAAGAGGTTTCGCGTCAAAATCCTTCCCAACTCGGGCACCAAAATCCAACATTCATTCTTCCAGATCTTCACTTTTTCGATCCACAACCATTACTCCAAAGTGTTGAGTAAGTTAAGAAAGTATGCGTCAAGGCGTCGATCACAACATGGGCCGTTGACTGATTGGCTACCTTTTGGCATGGGTTGATTCTGGGGTAGTGGATCTTGTTAAAGATCCGGAATCGCAAGGATCTTTGACAAGATCCACTACGGTTCAGCGGAATTTTTGCACCTAACCTTGCCCGACTTATGACCGACGTCTGCGTCAACACCGCCCACCCTTACATTTTATATTTTTCAATTCTCATTTTAACTTTTTCAATAGCCTATCGCGCAACGTGTTATGGTTCGGCTCTCAACATAAACAACACTGCCGATCCCCGCTATCGCGATTTGGCGGCGCGACCGATACTGTGTACTTCGAAGCCTATTTTCACTAGCTTGGCGCAATCGAGGATATTTCGACCGTCGAATACGAATGCAGGCTGTCGCATGTCTTTATAAACGCGGATTGCGTCAAACGTCTTGAACTCGTCCCATTCCGTAAGAACCGCGATTGCGTGTGCTTCCCGCGCCGATGCATATACGTCGCTGACAATGGTGACATTCGTTTCGATGAGCTTCCTGTGCTTGTCCGAAAGACCACCAACGCTATCAGTAAACGCAAGTTCTAACTCGCAAAGAATTTGCGATTCGGGAACGCATGGGTCATAGATGACTAATCTGGCTCGTTCCTCCAGCAGGTCACGGCAAACGTGGATAGCTGCCGATTCGCGAGTATCGTTTGTGTCTTTCTTGAACGCAAATCCCCAAACCGCAATCTTCTTGTCCGAAACTGTATTGAACATGGTGCGAACGATGCGTTCCGAGAAGCGTCGCTTTTGGTAGTCGTTCATCACAACGACTTGTTCCCAGTATTCCGCTACTTCACGCAAGCCAAAGTGCTCGCAAAGATAGACTAGATTGAGGATATCTTTTTGGAAACACGAGCCACCGAAGCCTACCGAAGCCTTCAAGAATTTTGGACCAATTCTCGAGTCCGTTCCAATGGCCTTGGCAACTTCGTCAACATCCGCCCCAGTCGCCTCGCAAATCGCCGAGATCGCATTAATCGAAGAGACTCTTTGGGCGAGGAAAGCGTTGGCCGCTAACTTCGATAGCTCGCTGCTCCATAGGTTGGTTGTTAGTATTCGGTCTCGCGGGATCCAACGCGCGTAAACTTGAGCAAGGCGTTCGACGGCCTCTAGCGACTCTCCACCGATGAGGACTCGATCAGGATGAAGCAAATCTTGAATGGCAGTGCCTTCAGCCAAAAACTCGGGGTTACTCAAAACATCAAATGTTGCTCCGTTTGCAGAGCTGCTCAAGATCCGCTTTACTGCTTCTGCAGTCCTAACAGGCAGAGTGGATTTCTCGACGACCAGTTTGTGCCCCTTAGAGCACTTGGCAATCTGTCGCGCGCACTTCTCGATAAACTCCAGGTTAGCGGCACGACCTGCTCCAATTCCGAACGACTTTGTCGGTGTGTTTACTGCAATAAAAATGATATTCGCATCGCTAATGGCTGAGTCTACCTGCGTTGAAAACTTCAGGTTTCTCCCCCGGGCCTCCCGAACAACTTCATCCAGCCCCGGTTCATAGATTGGTAGTGTGTTAGAATTCCATTGGTCAATGCGAGCCTGATTCAAATCGACGACGTGGACTTCAATGTCGGGGCACTGCTTAGCGATCATTGCCATAGTCGGTCCGCCGACATATCCTGCGCCAATACAGCAAATTTTTACAGGTGAAGAGATCATAGATGAATCGTAATCGTTCTTAATTGCGTTATGTGACTGTCCACAGCGAATGGATCGGCACACCCATTTGGTTTAATTTCGGAGTGATGGCTCGGTCTAACGCGAGTTTTTCCTGGCAGGTCAGCAGCCAATTGGTACGACCGATCAACACAACTGCGATCAACAGGATTATGGCAGCAGGAATACAGCCGAATAGGATACCTACTGGGAGCATTACAAACCATAGGCAATTGAGTCCTAGCCGCACTCCACATCGGTGCATTTCGAAGAGAGTCATAAACAATATTGCTGCACCAGAAATCGCTGTTGCGATCATCGCTCCGCGGAGTCCAAAAACGGGTACCCACCAAGCGTTGAGTGCAATGTTTATGACCAAGCCTATGGCAAAGACTATTCCGACGGTTTTACCTCGCTCGGCACACCAGAAATAGTTTTGCATTAGAATTGCCATGGCCAACAAGCAACAGTGCAGCATGGCTAAAGGCATAATCGCAAGTCCGTCGGAGTATTTGCCCCTCAAAACATAATCAAAGAGCAATGGTGCAATAGCCAACGAGGCAATGGACAAGCCTAAAAAAAAGACGCTAACGCATTTAAGTGTTAGCCTCTGAGAATCAGCTACTTTACTTTGATTTCCAGCCTCCCACTCAGATGCAAGATACGGAAGCAGCATCCCGCTCAACATTAAAGTCAGACTAGAAAGCAACATAGGCATGATTCGCCCGCTATAAAATTGTCCGACCAACGCTCGCCCTTGTTCCGCAGTTTCGGCGGCCAGATGGAGCAACATGTAACGGTCAACTACTTCAAAAAGATTCACAAGTAGATTCATACACCATATGCTGATCGCGAGAGGCAGGACTCGTTTCCACATAGCGCGAAGTGAAATGGCAGTTTGGGGCGACGTTTCAATCTCGTGCCAATTTCGCAAGACCGAAATCGCAGGAATCAATCCCACAGCCGATGCAAAAGCAAACGATACGACGAGAACTCGCCAATCGTTGACCAACATGACTCCACAAATACTCGTAACAGTGAAGATGATCGAATTGAAGCTGTGCATAGTGGATACCACTCGCGGCTTGCATAACCCACCTAGTAGCTCGGTCGTTGAATTGAATACAATGACTAAGCATAGCGTCATCGCCATGAGAATCATCGTAGCCTGAGACAGCTCAACACCAAAGATAATGATGCTGGTACTTGCTGGTGCCAGTACCAAGGTGGCTGCACAAAATATTGCTCCAAGAGTGGCACCAATCGAAACCCGTCGCAGAAATAAGTTGAGCTGTCCTGAAGCTCGATACGACGCGACAAATCTGCCAAAAGTACCCGGCAACCCAAGCACAGCGAGCGGGGCAGCAAGCACGAAGAAGCTAATTGCAAAAGCCCAAAAGCCAAGCTGATCTTCTGCTAGAAAACGACATAGAACAAGATTGCGAACAAACCCAATGCCTCGTTGAAGCAAGTTCGCCACCAACATGAACGAAAGCCCCGAAACCAACGAGTCGGCTTGTAAGATTGTGTTAGGACTGGACCGATCAGGCTCAGAACTCGTTAAAGCGATGGACATTCGCGCGATGTCAGTGCGTCAAAGAATAAACAGGAAACATCGCTAATGCTTGCCTGCAAACCATAGACTTGCAAGCAATCCTAGTTCTCTCGCAGGAAATCTTCTTTCTACGTGTCAAATTGTATCGATTTTGCTGTCTGCTCCGCTTTTACGGGCGCGTTGGGACGCAGTTCGTTTCGAAACGAGCTGCGACCCCCACCCCGACAACGCTTCGCTTCAAAAGGAATTAGATAAGTTCCGGACGAATTGCGTGTCGATGACCAAGGTTCCGTTTGACGATAAGATATTCAAGTTGCAAAATTGAAAAGTCGAAACTATACTTCCACGAAGGCCAGTGAACAAAAATCGGCTTCAGGCCGTGTGGTTTCGGAATTCGTTCTGGAAGACCCTATATTCACTGGCTTTTTTTATGCGCCGGTGTCTCCTTCCGACGGGAAAATCGGAGTTCTCGGACCTTGCAGACACGGTTCCTCGCTTGACCCTTTGGCTTCGACGTTCAATGTGTGCTTTCGAGTGAATCCAAACGTTGACTCAAATTCCTCGTCGGCTTTTGCAAGCGATTTTCGCAATAATTCATTACGGGTTACGTTGCCACGACTTGAAAAAACCAAATTGACCACATCCGCAAATTGCCGGAGCCTGGCGAACAGTTCATGCGTCAGCGTTTCATAGAGTTCGCGCTCGCGAAAGCGGTATTTCGGATCGCGCCTGTTTTGCTGTTTGATGAAGTTTGCCAAGTCGTGTTTGTTCCGAACGACAGCGTAAAACCTGATGTCGTGCTCCAATAGGAGCTTGAGAACTTCGCGACGCATTTCAGGACGATCATCCTTGGCATGAAACAGCCTAGCTGTCTTACTCTCGCTGGGTTGCATCGACGGAAAATCACGAAAATATGGATCTGCGAGTAGCTCCTTACGCAGTTGCGTTAGTGAATTTCGCAATGCCGACCAACAACACACCGCGGCGATCAAACAGCGTTGTGTCACCAGCTTCGTCGATGAAATACGAAATCTCTTCTGGCGTTTTCTGATTGCTCACCCAAGTCGACTTCACTTTTTCATCGCCAAGCATGGACGTTGTGTCTTAAATCCATTCTGACGGAGTTGGTCGAAGATAGCGCGTGCGGATTCGTCTCTCGATAACGTGTTCTCAGCCATAAAAACATTACGCATAACGGCCATTACTTACGCTTTCGATAAATCCTCCATCACAAATCCGCCGGTCTGGGGTTCGGCTTCTGAAGTATCGATCTCAGGTTGAGAGGCTTCGGCGCTTGGCTGATTAGACCAGTCATCCGAAGCCTTTATGTGGTCATTACAATCAATCCCTTAAAGCCATTTGTTCAAATCATGATTCTAGCATGGATCGCTAATGCTTGCCTGCAATCCATAGACTTGCAAGCAATCTCTGGTAGGAAAATGTTGGTAGGAAAATGGATGTCCTCGTGGTTAATTCGTGCCCTACCTGCTAGACTTCCTTGTAGTTCAAGCCAAGAAGAATCCTACATGCCTACAAATCTCGTCTTTGATAAAGTCCCTCGCTCGGTAGTACGTTTCGTCGGGAGGCGATTGCGATGAGTGCCATAGCCACGACCATGACGACTGCTCAACTTCTCACACTTCCTCAAGATGGAATGGAACGTGAATTGATTCGCGGCGAATTGAGAGAAAGAAAAATGACTCGTCGAAATCGGAAGCACGCAGCTACCGAAGCTTGCGTAGCGTATTTGCTCGGAAAATGGCTGGATCGATCGCCTAACGTAAAAGCGGCCGTCCTTTCCGGAGAGGCAGGCAGCGTGTTGGCAGAAAACCCGGATAGTACGGTCGGCATTGATGTCGTCGTTTTTTCCTTAGAAGTATTGCACAGACAAACACGTGAATCCAAGTTCGTAGTAGGAGTTCCGCTCCTTGCTGTCGAGATTCTGTCGCCGAGCGACCGTCAAGAAGAAATTCACGAAAAAATCTATGAGTACTTGAGAGTTGGCGTTGCGTTGATTTGGGAAGTCGACCCAGATTTCAAAACGGTTCGAGTGTTTCGCCAGAACGCGGAGCCTGAAATGTTTAATCGGACACAAACGCTTTCGGGTAATTCGGTCTTACCAGGATTCGAAGTCGCCGTCGCAGAACTTTTTCCTGATTGGTCATAGTCTGGTCATGTGTTTGATGGATCAGTTGACGCAAAGCGTAACAAGAATTGAACGATCACACCGGGGGACGGTCGGGGACACAGCGGCGAGTTGCTATTTCTCTTCCAGTTTTTTGATATCTGGACGCGAAGATGTTTTCAACGATTCCCATGGTTTGGGGTAATAATAGTGAGGAACATGCGGACCACCGTGATTTGCGTAGTTTCCATTGCAATAATTGGTCTGCCACGCCATCGCCTCTTGGCTCGAAGGCTCAATCTTGTAGGCTAGATAACCAGTCAAATACCTTGGTCGATTGTAGACACCTCGGTACTCAGGAATGGAATTCCAGACTCTATGCGAAAATAGGTCCTGGCGCTGAAGCGCTGGGTCAAGATACGTTCCAGAAAGCCAGTCCCCACCCAAACTCAGACTGTTAAACCCAAACATTACCAAAAGGGGCAATGAAGATAGGCAAGCAACTTTACGGACAACCATTTTATTCTCCACTCAAATCAGACCATGAGTACAAACCCGTTGTTATCATCGAAATTTGAATCACTCCCATTGCAGTCTTGCGCGTTGTTTCTGAAAAATGAGCAATGCTTGCGTTTGTGCAAAGCCTAACGGACGGACTTTGCTGAAAACTACCAACGAAACGTTTGTAGCGATCTTCGACAATGCTATTCAGCGCCGAAGATAGACAAATTGGGTCCTATGAGGAAGATTTGTAGGTCATTACAATTAATCCGTTAAGCCATTTGTTCAAATCAAGATTCTAGCATGGATCGATCGGGAATATTAGAAATATGAATTCAACGGATGTGCGGACGGATGTCCGGACGAATAAAGTGGAGAGGATGCCAAAATTCATGCCTTTTTGTTCGCGAGAAGCAGTTTTCGGAATTTCAGTCGGTCTTGGGGTTTTGTTGGCTGGAACGTGTTTGGCGCAGCATTCATCATCAATCGCTCAGCCCGGTGTCAATTACGCGCCGTCACAGCTCGTTTCGCCAACGGTGATGCAGCACGAAATTTCATCACAGACAATGCCAATCTCCGGGAGCTCGACATGGATTGCGCCCGCGAGCGTTTCGTCTGTTTCGTCCTTGTCGACACGCAATTGGGCATTAGATATTGCAAACGCCCAGTTGAATCTAGATCCCAATCGATTGCCAGACATGGGAATCGCCAAGCAACGCATTGATCAATCCATGGTCGAACTAGAAAATTTCCTCGCGACTTCTCCGCAGCATCAAGCGAATTGGCTTGCCTTCTTGACTTGGAACGACTTGAGATCCGAACTTGCCAAGAAAACGCCGGACCAAGACATCCTTGTTCAAATCGAGAAAACGTTTCGACAAAATTATTTTGGGCTGGAGATGCGGCAGTTTACCAATGTGCGAGACTCGCTAACTAACTACACACATGCTTTGAAGTTTAGTACAGACCGGCCAAAGACTCTCGAGATATTTTCGAATCGATTAAAGAATTTGTCTGAGCAATTGCAGATACCAAACACTGTCAAAAACTTCGAGCACACGCGAGAAATTGGCCAAACGATATCCTATTTGATGCAAGGCAATCAGGCTAACGATCTTGTAAATGCTGTCCTCGGGAAGTATTCGAGGTCAAACGCGAGAGTCTTAATTTCTTCCGAATTTGTCCATAAGCGACTCGCAAGACCTGTAAATGAATCAAGTCCAGTCTACGAAGTAATTCTAGGTACGCAGATCTACGGCCAAGGGAGGCTTGAAGGATGGGTGACGCCGCAGTTACTCGATAGCAACACACACGCTGCATTGAGGCTCAATTTAAATGGCTCGTTCTCAAGCCAAAATATTGGCTACAACCGATCAGTCAAGCTGCATACTCAAGGGTACGGCAATGTCGTTGCGAGTGAAACAATCGCGTTGACAGATGGTGGATTAATGGCTCTCAACGACACAGCAACCGATGCTACCCTCTCGAGTCAAATCGACGATATCGAAGCAAGATTGCGTATCGTTCGAAGGATCGCGAGCAAGCAGGCCGCTAAGCAAAAGCCTGAAGCCGACGCAATCGCAGAAGGACGCCTCGAGAATCGCATTCGAACTCAGTTTCACGATCAGCTAACACAACAACTTTCCGATGCGAATCAGCGGATCAAGACACCTGACTTGGTAGTACTAGCGAGACTCGGTTTAGAGCGTCCAAAAAGAACGACCTGGAGCTCGCCACAGTATTTGGCATTGCTGTGGAAGCTTCAAGACAAATCACAGCTCGCCGCCCCAGCGTCATGCCCCTTGGTGGTTGATCCGACCGGAATCACCGTTCAATTGCATGAGTCGGCTATTACAAATCTACTAGATCCGGTTCTCGCTGGTCGAATTCTCAAAAGTTCGGAACTAAATTCGATGGCTGGGCAATTTGGTGACTCATTTGGGAAAGGGCTCGCGCAGCAAAAAGACGAAGAACCCTGGGCTGTCGCAATGGCAAATTATCATCCAGTTGAAATTGAGCTAGACGATTCGCTGGTCACATTTAGGATTCGCACCAACAAGCTGGACCGAGGAGGTCAATCGCTTGATCAGCCCTCGTCGATCGAAGCATCCTATAAGATCACATTGAACAACGGAGCAATCCAGTTAGAACGACAAGGAGATGTTAAGATTGACTTCTCAGGCAGACAGCAACGTGGCGCACGAGCCGTAATGCTTCGTAGTTTCCTGAAGAAGAAATTTGAAGAAATATTTAAGGAAAAATTACTTGATCAGCCCATTCGAATCACGGATCGCCTTTCCAATGAACTACAAGGCTTGTACTTGAGTTCGATCCAAGTCGACGACGGCTGGATTCAGGCTCACATTCGATAGCTGTATCTTCAATCCCGTGTCGAGAAACAAGATTAATCCGCAGATTTTTTGACACTTCTCGCTGATCGCACGCTAGTGTTGTCGTAAGGGCGGGCTGGATAGTCGTTTAACCGCGTGGGCATCGCCCCGCGTTTTTGCATCCGATAAACTGTCGTCGCGGCCCGATGGGCACGCGGTTAAACGAATAAAACTTCGATATCGATACCGGCGATCAATGAGAATTGCAGATTTCTTTTTAATTTCAAAGCACACCCTTAGAACTCGGAACGCCCGTTTGACGTGGGTCAATTTCGCATGCAATGCGGATCGCGCGAGCTGTCGCTTTGAAAATCGCTTCGGCAATGTGGTGCGAGTTTCGACCATAGTGCATTAAGATATGCAAGTTGCACATGGCATTCGATGCAAAACCTTGCCAAAAATCTTCTACCAACTCGCTGTCGAATTCACCGATTTTCGGTGACGGCAATTCCGCTTGAAAAACCAAGAATGGACGACCGCTAAAGTCGACAGCGCTCGTCACCAACGTTTCTTCCATCGGCAAAACCATATGGCCATAACGACGAATCCCATACTTAACTCCCAAGCATTGGCTCATGGCTTGACCAAGGCAAATACCGATATCCTCCGTTGTATGGTGTGCGTCGACTTGCAAGTCGCCCACTGCATGTACATCGAGGTCAATCAATGCGTGTCGAGCAAGCAAAACTAGCATATGGTCTAGGAAACCAATGCCACTATGAATATTGTTTTGTCCGGTACCGTCAAGAGATAACTTCAGCACGATTTTCGTTTCAGCTGTTTGTCTTGACACTGTGCCAGTGCGATTCATAGTCATGTTGATTGGCTTTCCTATACGTCTAAGTTTCGCACGTCCAGTGCATGCTTTTCGATAAATTCACGTCGCGGCTCGACTTTGTCTCCCATCAGAACACGAAACATTTCGTCGGCTGCAGCTGCGTCAGTCAATTGCACTTTAACAACGGTTCGATTTGAAGGATCTAGCGTCGTTTCGCGAAGTTCTTCTGCATTCATTTCCCCCAACCCTTTGAAGCGAGTGACCGAAAGCCCCCTCCGCCCTGATTCACGAATCCCTGGAAGCAACCCGCGAAGATCCTCTAATCCTATCGCGTTTTCCTCGCGATAAAGATAAAAACGTGAATCCGTTGCCCCGGTTCTATCCTTAGGAATTAGGTCTTCGATTGAGAAACCAAATGCAGCCAATTCCTTCAGTCCAGAATTTATGGTTCGCACCTCAAACAACTCGGCAATATGCGTAGCCGTCGCCGCTTCGGGAAGACTCGTCTTTGCACCCGCAGCACCGTCATTGGGTGCCGCAGTTGGTGCGGCAATTGGCGGTGTATCAAGTGGTGTATCCACTAGCACTTTTCTTGCAGCGAGGAATTCATCTAGTTTGTCTCTGGTCACGAACCAATGGTCTTCAGTTCCCATATCGAGGTGGAACACAGGCAAACGACCTGTTTCTACCTCCATGCGTTCGGTGTGCACACGCAAGGAAATCCCCCGACGTTCCAGCGTAAGCATTGCATCCTCCATTGCAGCCAAGGTAATGCATAACTTTCGCATCTCTTGTCCCTCGATCTTCCTGCCATTGTCGCCGACGAAGTGACTGTCGTTAAGCCCTCTCTCCAGAAGCTGGAACTTCATTTCTTCTTCGGTTTGAACGTAGTAGCGTTCCTTTTTGCCCCGCACGACACGAAACAAAGGTGGCTGTGCTAAATAGACGTGCCCACCCGCAACCAACTGATACATTTGCCGATAGAAGAAACACAGTAGCAGCGTGCGAATGTGCGAACCGTCGATGTCAGCGTCGGTCATGATGATTATGCGATTGTAACGGCGCTTGGCGACGTCTTGATCAAGCCCAATGCCACAGCCGATGGCTTGAATCATGCTCATGACTTCTTCGTTCGCGAGCACCTTGTCCTCGCGACTCTTGTATGCATTGATAATCTTTCCACGCAAAGGAAGGATGGCTTGTGTATCACGAAAACGACCGCCCTCGGCACTACCACCTGCCGAATCACCTTCGACGAGGTAGAGTTCGCACTCCTCCATTTTGTTGCTGATACAGTCTCGAAGTTTGCCTGGCAAACCACCACCGCCGAGGACATTCTTTCGGTTGCGAAGAATGTCTTTTGCTTTCTTGGCCGCTTCTCTAGCCTCTGCCGCCAGCAAGCCTTTCTTAACAAGCAGTCTCGCGTTCTTGGGATTCTCCTCGAGGTATTTCGATAATCCATCGCCGACGACTGAATTGATGAGTCCCTCGACTTCGCTGTTTCCAAGCTTTGTTTTCGTTTGCCCCTCAAACTGCGGCGTGCCAACGCGGACAGAGATCACGCAGGTTAGACCTTCGCGGAAGTCGTCGCCTGTAGGAGTAAGGTCCTTGAAAAGGTTTTCTTTTTTTCCATATGCATTGAGCGTTCGAGTTAACGCAGATCGGAATCCAGATACGTGCGTTCCGCCCTCGATCGTATTGATGTTGTTGACATACGAATGCAGATTTTCAGTGTACTCCTCGGAATACTGCAGCGCAATGGAGAACCCGACGTCGTCCTTTTGGCCCTCGATCAAGATGACGTCTTTGTGGACAACCTCGCTAGCACGGTTAAGGTACTCAACAAATTCAACAATTCCTCGTTCGTAAAGGAAATCGTCGGCTTGGCCGGTTCGTTCGTCCTTTACTTTAATGCGTACACCGCTATTTAGAAACGCTAATTCCTGAAGACGTTTAACAAGAATATCGTAGGTGTATTTTGTATTGGGAAAAATCTGGGCATCAGGCTTATAGGTCGTTTTGGTGCCGCGTTTGGTTGTAATCCCTGCTTCGCGGACTGGGCCCGTCGCAACACCTCGTTCATACGATTGAGTCCAGACCTTTCCGTCGCGGCTAACCTCTACTTCACACCATTGCGACAAGAAATTGACCACCGTTACACCTACTCCGTGGAGCCCGCCGGATGTCTTGTATGCATTTTTCTCAAACTTACCGCCAAATTTAAGGACGGTCATGACTCCTTCGAGAGTGCTCATTTCCTTTTGCATAAGCTCGCTTAGCTGAGCATGCCTCTCGACTGGAATTCCTCGGCCATCGTCCTCGACTGTCACCGAGCCATCGGCATTGATCGTTACTGAAACGATTTTGGCGTGGTGAGCCATTGCTTCATCAATGGAATTGTCGACAACTTCGTAAGCCAGATGATGAAGGCCCTTTAGGGTCGTATCGCCGATATACATACCCGGTCGCTTGCGCACATGCTCCAAATCGCTGAGGTGCTGAAGATCTTCTGAGTTGTATTCGGAGCCGTGGAGTGGTTCGCCATCGCTATCGAGTTCCAGTTTTGGATCGGTTGGCTGGTCGGCAGGTGCGTTCATAAGTTCAATTCGTTAGAAATCCATCCAGGGCAATAAGCGGAAATCTCAATGATTTCCGAAGTTCAAAGGCGAGATTGGATTATACCATTTTTCTCGCTTTTGCGATTGGCCAAATGACGTTAGAATTCGATGATACCCATAGGACTTGGATGTAAAATCGGTTTCGAACAAAACATCTTGTAACTCCTGACAATTCCTGCGCAAGAATTCTATTGGCCTATCTCTAGTTCGACTGCACTAAGTCCAGGATTGAACCCGAAACAATTCGACTGGTTGGTGAATAAGATTTGAAGCTAATCCTTCCCCATTCCGCATCTTTCGCTATAGAAGTCAACATTCGCCGAAGGTGTGGCGGCGATGTGAGCGGCATGGCGCTAGCCGCCGGTGTCGTGCGAAAAACCGGCGGCTAGC